>NZ_JACKYY010000016.1:0-59681 GCF_015100075.1 Acidithiobacillus sp. HP-11 | reverse complement strand
GGTGCCCTTCTGGGAGCCAGTCGTCCATGGAAGGGGGCAGAAGATAATCAGTCTTGCGGTCAGTATCGAGGAAGTGGGCCATAAAATCACTCATCACATTGAATCGTAAGTAATTATACGATAATTTTAGGCAAAATGAAAGTCCGACAAGCTGCTAGTGTCGAATCCCACATCTGCATCGCGCTGACGCCGGAGTTGATTGACCGCATTCAGCAAGCGGACAGAGGAGAGGCCACAGCACTCAAGTTGGTGGGCATCGCTTTTTCTGCCGAGCAGCAGCACACCATTGCGGTGCCATGGCTGGAGGCCGCCGCCAAAAAAGGCGAGGTGGATGCCATGGACCTGCTCTATTGGCATTACCTGAACGGAGAAGGTGTGCCCAAAGATGCGAGCATAGCCCTGCAATGGCTGGCGAAGGCTTCAGAGCAGGGGCTGCCAACGGCAAAAATCAAACTCAGAAATCTCGGTTTTGAGGTGGGACCCATCCAACTGAAGGATGGCTCGGAGTACACCAATTGAGTGGGTAAAATGCGTTAATCAATCAGCCCTAATAATTGGGACTCAACCCTATCCAAAGGGGAGAGGGGTTTTCCGGGTGAATTGGCTAAAATATCTTGCATTCGGTGAATCCGTAGCAACACGGAGGCTTCGGAAACCCCCAAGAATTTTGCCAGTCGCTGAATGTGATCGGGGTCACTAGCAGCCCGTCGGTTTTAACATCGGACTACCGCCAAATTTTAGCCCGATTTTTTTGAAATGGCTCATTTTGGGTCTTTTTCGGTCATTATTACCCTGTTTTTTGCGGTTTATCTGCATTTTCCTGCCCTACAGACGCAATACGGCCATGCGTTTTATGTTCCACGCCAGGCAGAGAATGGAGTCTGGTCTGCCTGGCGTGGAACATAAAACGCATGGCCGTATTGCGTCTGTAGGGCAGGAAAATGCAGATAAACCGCAAAAAACAGGGTAATAATGACCGAAAAAGACCCAAAATGAGCCATTTCAAAAAAATCGGGCTAAAATTTGGCGGTAGTCCGATGTTAAAACCGACGGGCTGCTAGGCAACGATCGCACGAAACAGACGGTGCGAGCCCGCGACAGCTCAATCTGGCGCAACTAGAAGACCAGATGGATCAAGTGGCACGTGGGGCTGCGGCCAGCCCGGCTTTGCCCCGATTCCAAAACCCGCATTCCTTGGCCGCGCAAGAGTACATCGCGGCGTGGATACAGAAAACCGAACGTATCGGTGACTTAAATTACCCTGGGGATATGACCGGTCAACTGGAGATCCGTGTGGCACTTAATGCCGATGGTAGCCTGGAGTCCGTGCGCATTGTCCATTCATCCGGAAATTCAGCGTTGGATCGAGCCGCTTTGCGCGTAGTGCGCCTGGGTGCGCCCTACGCGCCTTTTTCAAGGGAGCTTCTCCAGGTAACGCATCGCCTGGTTATTCGTTGTGGGATGAACTTCCTCGGCGAAAAACATTTATCCGCCCGCTTTTAAGCTGCTTGAGGCTACATACGATGGGTTTTTTGTCGGATCAATTCGCTTTACTGAACCAACTTTTCGCTTTGGGTGGCTGGGTGCTCCCCCTGATTTTACTTGCGGCCTTGGCTGCAATCGGAATCATTTTGAATCGACTCTGGATTCTGCGGCGCAGTCGGGTATCGCCAAAGCCACTGATCGCGCAACTTGAAATGTTCATCATGACGGGACAAGAAGAGAAAGCCCGGACACTGTTGATCCAGGAGAATACCCCTATTGCGCCGATACTGATGGCGCTCTTCGAACAGACGGGACAGTCCATGCGTGTACTTCGTGAAGCAATAGAAGAAGAGGGTCGTTTTCAGGTGGCGCGTCTGGACCGGTATTTGGGCTTTCTCGGAAGTATTGCCGGTGCGGCCCCGCTATTAGGTCTCTTAGGGACTGTATTTGGCATCATGCATGCTTTTGCGGCGATCGGTACCGTCGGTATGGGAAATCCCAAGCAGTTAGCCAGCGGCATTGCAGAAGCCCTCATCACAACGGCTGCAGGACTGCTGGTCGCTATCCCCAGTCTGATGGCGTATCGCATGCTGCGCAGTCGGGTGGATACCCTCGTGCTGCGCATTGAGCGCGACGCGCTGCGCATTGCGAATTTGCTGGCAGGAGAACGCTAATGGACCTACGTGGAGGTGCGCATGTCTCATCGTTGCATTGAAACCATCGGAGTCATCGGGACGCGCATAGTCTTACTCTGGGATACGATGGACACCGATTGGGTGCCATTGGTGTCCGATCTGACCCCACCCGCTGTTTACGCTAGCAGTCCTGCCGTTATATGTGTTCATGAACCGCTCCCCCATGCGGCCCATCGTCAACCCTGTAAGTTATCTCAGGGAGCCACAAAGTCTGTTCTTCACCCATCCGCTCACTAATGCAAGGAGATTCTTATGAAAAACTTTCACGTTCTGAAGCTTGTCATGGCTGGTTTGGTGACCAGCTTTACGGTGCCCGCAATGGCTGCAGATCTTCCCGTTAACCTGAATATCCAGATCGGTATTCCCCCTATCCAACTCGGCATCCCGCCGGTGGTACTTTCAGTGCCGCCGAGCATGGTCTGGGTGCCTGGTCTGGGGGCTTATGCCGCCTATGGATCCCCATACCCCATTTTGTATATTGGCGGAAATTACTACTACCAATTTGGTTCCTATTGGTACATCGGCCCATCCTATGCCGGACCCTGGCGCCCCTTGCCCGAAGGGTCCATCCCTCTGCCTTTACGCCATTTTCAGGGAAATCGCTGGGCCGCGATCCAGCGCGGTTTTCGACGTCCAGGGCCCACTCCCAACCAACCTTGGCATTCTTTTCGCGCGCCTGGACGTCCTGCATGGCAACGTTAAGATGCTGTGCAGAAATGGTTTTTCAGAGGGCTCATGCAACCCTATGAATATGGTTGGGACCTCTTTTCCCACGTCTGTTCCAGAAGAGGATGGAAATTATGGATGATGATGGCCAGCCTAATGGGCACCCAGTTGCTGTCTGCTGACGCGTGGTCCGATGTCGGTCCCGCGCCTGTCATCCTTACGGCCAATGTGATCCATGGTGATGGAACGCAACGATGGGTCGCCACGGGCCAGGTCAAGGTGGTATACGGAAACCGTATTCTCTACGCAGACAAGGCCATCTATCACCAAAAAGACAATACCATTGAGGTAGTAGGACACGTCAAGCTGGTCAGCCCCGGACTGATTACCCATGCTCCACAAGCGATAGTCCACCTGACGACAAACCAAGGGTACATTCTGAAGCCGCGTTACGAACTACCCGCTATTCAAGGGCATGGATCGGCTTCTCGCGGTGAGGAATTGGGCAAAGGGATCTATCGCATGCAGCAAAGCTGCTTTACCACCTGTGCTGGCGGTTCTCCGGCCTGGCAACTCTATACGCATGTGCTCAATCTGAATCAAACCCAGGGCATGGTCAGCACGCAAAACACCACATTGGATTTTTTTGGCCTGCCGGTTTTCTGGTCTCCCTATTTCCAGTTTCCTTTGCGGCGGCATTCCGGGTTTCTGACACCGAATTTCGGTACGTCTGCCATTAACGGCACGGATGTCAGCATCCCTTACTATTTCGATATAGCGGACAATCTCGACGATACCCTGACCCTCAATTACTACAGCGCACGTGGCACGTTGTTGCAAAATCAGTTTCGTTATCTTGAGCCCGACTACAACGGCGACCTACAGCTAGATGTTTTGCCCGATGATGCCCTTACCCACACGACAGTTTGGGCCATTTCTTGGCAGCATCAACAGAATCTGGGGCAGGGATGGTCATTGAATGTGAACTACAACCGGGTCAGCTATGCAGGTTTTTTGTCCGACTTCGGATCGAGCGGAGGTTTGACCGGCGGTTCACTAGGCGGTGCCAGCGCCGCTGCGTACATACCGGAATCTGCAGGGGTGAATTATGCGAACAGTCATATCCAGGCTGGCATTGGGTTGAACGCTTATCAACTACTCCTCCCAACGACAGCACCCTACGAGCAGTTACCGCATGCCTATCTGAATGGGTATTGGGCTCCGGCCCCGAGAATGTTTGCGCAGGTTACCTCGAGCCTGGATGAATTCTATGCACCCACTGGGGTTATCGGCCAACGCCTGAACCTGGTCCCCAGTTTCGGATGGAAACTTTCCAGCGGATGGGGTTATCTGGAGCCGCAGGCCTGATTGTATTACACCCGTTACCAATTGCAGCGTACGACCGTAGGTGAACCCGCTACCATCAACCGGACGTTACCAGCACTCAGTCTCGCAGGCGGCCTCAATATGATCCGTTATGGAGAGAATGGGAGTACTGACTTGCTCCAGCCACGCTTTAAATACCTGTATATCCCAACAGTTAACCAAAGCACAATTCCTAACTTTGACAGCAGTGAGCCTGTCATGTCCTTCCCCGCAATCTTCTCAGACAATCAATATAGTGGCTGGGATCGCATCAATGGAGCCAATCAGGTAGCTGTGGGGCTGACCAATACCTGGCTTACCGCAACGGGGCAGCAGCTCTGGCAGATTTCTGCTGGACAAATTCGCAGTTTCAATGCTACGCAGATCAACTTGAGTGGTGATATTGTTCCGGCAGCGCCACAATCGGGTTATTTCCTGCAAGGGAGCTATACCCCGACAATCCACTTGAACACCCTTTTTTCCAGTGAAGTTAACTCTCAATTCAACGCCATCAGTAACCTGAACTTGGTATCTCAATGGACACCCGGGAAAGGCCGTGTTCTTAATCTGGATTATGCGTATATCCAAGGGGATGTCGATCAGGTCGGAATATCGGGTGCATGGCCCATTGTTCATCGCATCCAACTCCTAGCCAGTTACCAATATGGTGTTAGTACCCACCAACCTCTGGAGCAGCTCGGTGGCATCGGCTATGACGGCGGCTGCTGGGACGCGCGTTTTTATGCTTATCATCAGATATTACTCGGAGGACAAGGGAATGATGCGGTCTATTTTGAAATTCAGTTGCACGGTTTAACCAGTTTGGGCAACGCCTCAAAGGCCGTGATTAATCAATACATACCGGGCATTCCCAGTGGCTTTTGAATGTAACGCACCCTTTTAACCCTATTGAATTAAGGACGTCTCCCATGAGCCTGCTATTACATCCCCGTATAAATCTATCGATAGTCATTGCGGCCGCGCTGACCATGAGCGCTTGTGCACAAACCACTACGCCCCTGAAATTATCCCCCACCAATGCCAGTCCCACGCAATCAGCGCTTGTGACCCTTCCAAATTTTGCGCCCGTTATGAACAAGGTGGGACCTGCTGTCGTCAACATCAGTAGCACCAGTGTGCAGTCCGGGTATACCCAACAGTCACAAAATCCGTTTTCTCCCGATTCGCCGCTCTATGAGCTTTACCAGCAATTTCTAAGGTCTCAACGCCCCTTCATTACCCGACATCAACAGGTGGAATCCTTGGGATCCGGTTTTATTATCAGCACCAATGGATACATTATCACCGCCGCACACGTTGTTAAGGGTGCGTCAAATATCGTCGTTACCCTGACCGACCATAAGGCCTACCATGCTCATCTGGTTGGGCTCTCCGTACGCTATGATACGGCTCTCCTCAAAATTCAGGCGCATCATTTGCCCACGGTGACTTTGGGGAATGCCCATCGACTGCGGGTAGGGGAATGGGTTTTGGCCATTGGTGCGCCCTTCGGTCTGAATAATACTCTCACTCAGGGTGTTGTGGGCGCATTACAGCGGCCTTTGCCAAGTGATCTGTATATCCCCTTTATCCAAACTGATGTACCCATTAATCCGGGAAGTTCTGGTGGCCCCCTGCTCAATATGGCCGGTCAGGTAGTGGGTATCAATGACCAGATTTACACCGAAGACGGCGGCTACATGGGCTTGTCTTTTTCGATCCCTATCAACACCGCCCTACGTGCGGTGCAGGCCATAAAAAATCATCAACCTTTGCAGTTTGGCTGGTTGGGAGTGGCGATGCAAAGCGTCACACCAGAGATGGCGGAAGCCCTTCATCTGAAAGAACCTATTGGCGCCTTGCTTGACTCGGTAGAACCTGGAGGACCGGCACAAGTGGCAGGCTTGCAAAGGGGCGATGTGATACAATCTTTTAATGGGTACCCCATTGATTTCATTGGTCAACTGCCTATTCTTGTCGGCCAAACTCCACCGGGAGCCACGGTCCCTATTGGAATCATCAGAAATGGAAAATCTAAAACCATAGAAGTCCGTGTCGGCATTCAACCGGAAGCACCGAGGATTCCACCCAGTGCCCCAATGACTCAGATTACCCGTCTAAACCTGCAGGTGGTACCCCTTGATGCGCAGATAAAAAAAGCCCTGCAGATTGATTACGGTGTCATTGTCATCAAAGTGAGGCATGGCCCCGCACAAACCATCGGCATCAGACCGGGAATGCTCATTAAACAAATCGCTGGGCAGGATATACGTACTCCCGAGCAGTTAAAGCATCTCGTCGCAACACTTCCAGCTAAAAAACCCATCCCCATCCTTATTCAAATGGGCCAGGATAGCACTTTTCTGACCATTGAACTCCCTTGAGATCGCTGTTTTTGTGCAAAACTGATGCAAAGTGTGAATGGATTCGGCAGCTTATTTACACTTGTTGACAATTTGTCGCTGGCAACAGAGGGGGCAAGTCGTTAACGTGTATTCCACGGAAAGGGACGAACCTTTTCCCCCCTGAGAGACGAGGAGCAATAGAATGTCGAAACTGAAATATGCAGTATCCGGTTTGATGATTGCCGCATTCGGTATGACTGCTTTGCCAGCATTTGCCGAAGATGCACCCCCGCCGCCCATGGCCGGACATGGCCCCATGGAACCGGGGATGATGCATGGCCATCACGGACCATGGCAGCATGGACCCATGCGTGGTCCCTGGATGCAGAATATGCCCGTTCCCATGTTGATGCCTATTGTCTGGCGCCATGCGATTGACCTGAAATTGACCCCGGCACAGGAGAGCGACCTGAAAAATTGGCGGAATACCCAGCGTAAGGATTTTCCGGCCTGGCGTCAGGGCATGATGGCGCACAACAAGGCGCTGCGCGATGCTCTCCTCAACGGTGAATCCGGTGCCGCGCTGGCACCGCTGAAAGCGGCTGTGGTCAAGGATCATGAAATGATGCTGGATCGGGGTATTGAGCAGGTTCAGTATCTTCATAAAATCCTGACCCCGGTGCAATGGCAGACCGTCGTGAAGATGGCGGAGCACAAGGGCCATCGTCCAGGACCCTGGGGTAAATAAAATGGCTGAGAACGGCAAGATACTGCTGGTCGATGATGATCCCAGAGTGCGGACCATGCTGGTCCGCTATTTGGAAGGGCAGGGTTTTGCCGTTCAGGCAGTGGGGTCCGGGGTACAGATGGACCGACATCTGGAGCGGGAATATTACGATTTGTTGCTTCTGGATGTCATGATGCCCGGCGAAGATGGTTTCAGCATTTGTCGCCGCCTGCGTGTGCAGGAACCCCAGCTGCCAATTATCATGCTCACGGCACGGGGCGACCTCAGTGACCGGGTAGAGGGGCTGGATGTGGGTGCCGATGATTATTTGCCCAAGCCTTTTGAACCCCGTGAGTTGACGGCTCGTATTCGGGCGGTGTTGCGGCGTAGTCAGGAAATCCGGACGGTGGATCCGGCGCCTGGAGCCATAGAATTCGGCCCCTTTCGTCTGGCTCTGGACACGCGCAGCTTGTGGCGGGGAGCGGAAAAAATCTCCCTGACCGATAGCGAGTTTTCCATTTTACATGCCCTCGCCAGTCACGCCTGGCAACCCTTGTCCAGAGAGCGTCTGCTGGCTATGAGTCATGGGAGTGAAGAAGTCACTGCGGGATCGCGGGGAGTCGATGTGTTTATTTCCCGGTTGCGGCGCATTGTGGAAACGGATCCGGGTGATCCGCGTTATATACAAACCGTGTGGGGACGCGGCTATGTGCTGGTGCCCGATGGCGGAAATGTTTCTGCGGAGCGGGAGGAAACCTAGCACACCCTTATTAAACCTAAAAACGGCAATTGCCGTTTTTAGGCTAAAGGGTTCTTTTTGACGAGGGCATTTTGGGCAAGGCCGGGGCGGTGCTTCTCCGACATCGCGCTCTGTTGGTTCAGAATGCCCTCGTCAAAAAGCGCATTGGGGTGAAGGATTATGAAAAAAAATCAATTCTGGTGGCCGGATACCCTGTTTAACCGGATGTTTCTGATTATTGCCGGATTGCTCTTTCTGAGTCAGTTAGCGGTTTACTGGTTTTTTAATATTTATCAGGCTAATCCCCAGGCCGAGCATATGGCTCAGAATTGGGCGCAGGTTCTGACCCTCAGCGAAACGCTCAGTCCTGCCCAGCGGACCGCCATTCAGCCGATTTTGTCCCGGCAAGGTTTGCAGGTGTTGCCGGCCAGCGCGATGAGCGGGCGCAATCCCCGCATTCCTCCCTTGGTCAATGCCCTGCAGCAACTCCGGCAGATGGGCTGGCCGGACGCCCTGTTGCGTTTTGATCCGCGCTCCGGGACCTTGTGGTTGCAGACGCATCCCGGTGCGGCTCTGGCTCTGGCCATGCCGATGCCACGTCCGGCAGGCTTACCTCTGCCCTGGTTCAAGCTTGCCGCTATTCTGCTCTTGTCCTGGTTGGGCGCGTATTTGGTTGTACGCCAGGTTACCCGCCCCCTGACGCGTTTGATGCAGGGCGTAGATCGCTTGCGCAGCGGGGATACCCTGGGGGATTTGCCGGAAGCCGGGCCTGCGGATTTACGGCGTCTGGCGGAAAGATTCAATCAGACCCTGCGGGACCTGCAGCGTTTGTGGCGAGAGCGGGAAATGGTTCTGGTGGGAGTTTCCCATGATTTGCGGACGCCTCTGACGCGGATGCGTTTAAGTGCGGAGTTTCTGCCAGCTGAGGAAGAAGCCCGGCAGGAAATCATCGACAATATTCAGGAAATGGACAAAGTCATCCATCAGTTCATGGGGTATGCGCGCAGCGGCGAACGCGAGCTGCTGGTGGAAACCGATATCGGGAGCTGGTTGCAGCAACTGGTGCTGCGTCAGCAGGCTGAAGTGCGCTGGCATCCCGCGCCTGGTCCTTTGCCGAAATTGGCCATCCAGGAGGTCGGTTTGGCGCGCGCCCTGCAAAATCTGATTGATAATGCTCAGGTGCACGGCGTGGGACCCGTAGATATTTATGCCGAAAAAGTCGGTCAGCAGATGCTGATCCGGGTGCGGGATCATGGTTCAGGGATTGCTGAATCCCAGTTACAAACCGTACGCGCTCCTTTTGCCCAGGCGGGCAAGGGCGGTGGGATTGGTCTGGGCTTGGCCATTGTCGAACGGGTTATGGCCTACCATAACGGGCAGTTGAATTTGTATAATGCCCCTGATGGCGGCCTGGTTGCCGAACTCGTCCTGCCCTTGAGTCAGCCTTACTGAACCGATCTGTTCAGGGTGTCGGCTTTTGCGCCGGGCACAACTTGCGGAGATTGGCTTCGGCGGAAGGGCTGAGATCGTGCCAGGCAATATTGCCGCATTTGCCACTGAGGGGGCCTTGCAGAGAGCCTTCCTGAGAAATGGTTTTTCCCACCGGAAAGTCGGCCACGGACACTGTAGACACTGTTGGTGCCGCGAGTTTTACGGCGGCGGCCGCTTCAGCTGCTTTTTGGGTCCGTTGGACCGATTGCTTATGCTGCCAAAAGAAAAAAGCCAAAACGGCGATCAGCAGCACAATAATGACCACGATCAGCCAGCGCCAGCTTTGGTATGATTGCTCTTGCTTCATTGCTTCGGTCCCTCACGGTGTTCAGCAGGCTAACTGTAGCAAGGCATCGGCTGTTTTGCCAAAGTTGCTGCAAAGCCTCCGGGCCAACTGCCGTTTTTATCGGGAAGCATGGGTTAATGCTGGCGTAAGCGCTGAGGTTTTCGTTATAGTCGCGGGCAGAAAGGAGGTGCAGGCATGAGTGAAAAAATGTGGGGCGGGCGCTTCGCTGCAGGTACGGATAGTTTGGTGGAAGCCTTCACGGCATCCATTCAGGTGGACAGCCGGTTATATGCGGAGGATATCCGAGGTTCGCAAGCCCATGCCCGCATGTTGGGGCGGGTTGGCGTGCTGACCGCCAGCGAGGTGGAAGCCATTGTCGCCGGACTGCAGCAGGTGGAGCAGGAAATTGCCGAACAGCGCCTGCCATTTGTCGACAGCCTCGAAGATATTCACATGCATGTTGAATCCCGTTTGACCGAAATCATCGGGGACGTAGGGAAAAAGCTGCACACGGGCCGTTCCCGCAATGATCAGGTGGCCACCGATCTGCGCCTCTATACCCGCTCCTGTGTGGATGATCTGGTCGCCGCTTTGCGCCATCTGCAGGGAGTATTTGTGGACCTGGCCGAGCGCGAGGTGGAAACCATCCTGCCCGGCCTGACCCATATGCAGGTGGCGCAGCCGGTCAGCTTCGGCCACCATTGCATGGCCTATGTTGAAATGTTTCAGCGCGATGCCCAGCGTCTCCAGGACGCCCGCAAACGAGTTAATGTGCTGCCCCTGGGTGCAGCGGCTCTGGCAGGTACCACTTTCCCGATTGATCGTTGGGATGTGGCGCGGCAACTGGGTTTTGATGCCGTCGCGGAAAACAGCCTGGACGCTGTTTCCGACCGGGATTTTGTCATGGAAGTGCTGGCTGATCTGGCCATGATTGCTGTCCATTTATCGCGTTTATGCGAAGAATTGATTTTGTGGATGTCCGCACCTTTTGGCTTCATTGATCTCCCGGACAGTTTTTGTACGGGTTCCAGCATTATGCCCCAGAAGAAAAATCCGGATGTGGCGGAAATCATTCGTGGCAAAAGCGGTCGGGTAGTCGGTGATCTGGTCGCCATGCTGGTGCTGATGAAGGGCCAGCCCCTGACTTACAATCGGGATAATCAGGAAGACAAGGAAACTTTTTTTGATGCGCTGGATCAGGTGCGGGCCAGCGTCGAAATCATGAGTCGCATGTTGCCGGGCCTGCAAACCCGCCCCGCAGTTATGCGCGCCCAGGCAGAACGAGGTTATGCCACGGCTACGGATCTGGCCGATTACCTGGTGCGTAAAAGTTTGCCTTTCC
This sequence comes from Acidithiobacillus sp. HP-11, assembly GCF_015100075.1. NCBI lineage: Bacteria > Pseudomonadati > Pseudomonadota > Acidithiobacillia > Acidithiobacillales > Acidithiobacillaceae > Acidithiobacillus > Acidithiobacillus sp. HP-11. Next base: position 48,540 of record NZ_JACKYY010000016.1, on the reverse strand, counting down.
GTGATGCGCATGCGGTGGTGGGTAAAGCCGTGCGTCTCGCCCAGGATCGCAATATAGGCCTGGAAGCCATGCCCTTGCCTGACTTGCAGGCCCTGTCCCCGCTTATTACCGAAGAGGTTTATCAGGTGCTGACCCTGGAGGGTTCGCTTGCGGCCCGTAATCATCTCGGCGGAACGGCCCCTGATCAGGTGCGGGCGGCTATCGCCCGTGCCCGTGCGCGCCTGGCTGAGGAGCAGTCTGCATGAAATCCCTGGCCGCTGTGGTCTTCGTCTGGGTGTTGGTCCTCGGTCTGGCGGGCTGTGGACGGAAGACGCCACTGAGTCTGCCGCCACCCCCTCCGGCACATCCTGCCGCCAATACGGCTGTCGCGCCAGCACCAATCAGCCCGACCAGCAGTGCCACGGGGAGTGCTGCGCGGCCATGAATCCCTTCCATTACCATCAGGGAGACTTGTACTGCGAGGATTTATCCCTCGCCACCATTGCCCGGCATTATGATACTCCCTGCTATGTATATTCCGGGGCGGCGCTGCGCGAACGCTACCATTCCTTCAGTAACGCACTGGGTGACGGCACGCAGGTGTGTTATGCCGTCAAAGCCAACAGTAATCTCGCGGTGCTGCGTTTATTTGCTGAAATGGGTGCCGGTTTTGACATTGTTTCGGGCGGAGAACTGGAACGGGTGCTGCGTGCCGGAGGTGCAGCGGAGAAAATCATTTTTTCGGGCGTAGGTAAGTCTGCTGATGAAATTCGTGCCGCCCTGTCTGCCGGCATTGCCTGTCTCAATGTGGAGTCTGCTGCAGAGTTGTGGCGGATTGCCGATATTGCTGCTGATATGGGCCTGCGCGCGCCCATTGCCCTGCGCGTGAATCCGGATGTAGACCCCGGCACCCATGCGTACATTGCCACCGGCCTTAAGGAAAGCAAGTTCGGGATCCCCATGGATGCTGCGCGGACTCTCTACCTGGAGGCCGCAAAACATCCTGCTCTGGAGCTCAAGGGCATAGCCTGTCATATCGGATCTCAATTACTTAATCTTGCGCCCCTCGGCGAAGCGGTGACGCGGGTGCGTGCCCTCTATGCAGACCTCTCTGCCCAGGGCCTTACCCTGGAGCATCTGGATCTCGGGGGGGGGTGGGTATTCGTTATCACGATGAGAACCCGCCCAGTCCTGCGGATTATGCGGAGGTTCTCAACCAGGCCCTGCAGGGCCTGGCCGTCAAAAGGGCGGTAGAGCTGGGCCGGGCCCTGGTGGGGAATGCAGGGGTTCTGCTGACTAGGGTGGAATACCTCAAGGATAATGGCAGCAAGCAGTTTTGTGTGGTGGATGCCGCCATGAATGATTTGTTGCGCCCCGCTCTTTATGGGGCCTGGCACGATATTTTGCCACTCCGCCAGGATGCGGCAGCCGGGCAGGTCATGGATGTGGTTGGGCCGATCTGCGAAAGCGGCGACTTCATCGCCAAGGACCGCCCCGTTCGTGCGGAGGCAGGACAGTTGTTGGCCATTATGGGTGCCGGTGCGTACGGCTTTGCCATGAGTAGCAACTACAATACCCGGCCCCGGCCCCCGGAGGTGCTGGTCCATGGTCATCAACATCGCCTCATTCGGCGACGGGAAAACTGGGATGATCTGATGGGCATGGAGCTCCCCTGACCCCAATTCATTGTCCAGGGCTTGGTGTTTGATCTGCACCATGACTTGCCCTGCGGCCATCGCGAGTGCTCATTTTCTGCTATCGTTATATAAAGCTGGTTGTTTTTTTGCGGGCGAAGTGATTGCACCGTTTGTCGATGTTTTGGCCAGCAGCCCGCACGTCAGTGAGGAGGCAGACATGGCAGCAGAAATGAAAGTATTCAGTACCGGAATTGATCCAGAAGACTGGATTCCCAAACGTTTCGCCCATCCCGGTGAAGGCAGGACCCCGTCCATTTTTTGGCAACATCTTCCCCCCAACACCAAGAGTCTGGTGTTGCTCATGGAACATCGGGAGGCCGAATCGGGGCAACGGGTACATTGGTTGCTCTACGATATTTCTCCAACGATCGAAGGTTTACACGAGGGGGGTCCTCTCCCCGATGGCATCCTCACCGGACGCAACAGTTTCGGGACGTTGGGTTATCGCCCCCCTGAGGCAGCGGCTGATCACCAGTTGCAGCATTATGATTTCCTGCTGCTGGCGACGGACAAAGCCACACTGGGTCTGGCCGAAGGGGCTGATTGGGAGGCGGTAAAGGCGAGATTGCATACGCCAGGCCATGACGCCGACCAGCTTGGCCCGCCCCCTGCCGCAGATCCGCGTGCCCGTGAAATGCACAGTTTGGGGCATGTGCTGGATCATGCCGAATTCTCAGGGCATTTCGCGCTGGATAATCCTTGACTTGACCGAAGCTGCTCCACCGCTGATAATACGCGGCCTTGACGCTGTTCTGGTGTCGTTTGCGTATGTATGGGAATGTAGCTCAGTCGGTAGAGCAGCGGCCTTTTAAGCCGTGGGTCGCGGGTTCGAATCCCGCCGTTCCCACCATTAAAAACAAACAGTTGTGAATCGCGTAAATTACTCCATAGCAGCAAAATGTGAATCTGGTCCCCATACAGTCCCTACTTGGCGGGATTTTTTCGCGCTGGCGCTTCCCACGCCCAGATACCATCGAACCGTTACGGTAACGCAATGGCGAGAGCAATCTCAGTTGTATTCGCCAAAGGTAGAGCAGTGGGCAATGCTTCTCACCAGTCCTTCTTCTTTCTTGGCGGGTGTGAACATCTTGTTCGAATAGTAAGCACCTCCATTACCCGGAAGGGCGCCGCTATTTTCAAAAAGTATGGCTGGAGTGACTGATTTTTACCAGGAAGAGCGCAGCGCTGGCATCTTTTGTCCCAATAAGGTTTCCAGTTTTTCAATATCCGGTGCGTAAATTTGTTCCAGATACTGACGTGCAGCCGGATCTATCTGCGGTTTGGAAGCGGCTTTCAGGATCAGATTCTGATATAGCCACCATTGCAGCTTTCTGGGCATCAGATGATAACCAATCCAGCGGGCTAGCGGACTGGATGCGCAACGCCGCGACCAGTTCCCCCGGGGGGCCTTGAAGCCATTGTGCACCTGGTCTACATCCATTTCCTGAAAGGGTGCAGGGTCAATATGCAAGTGAGCAGCTACGCGCTTTAGAGTCTGTTCAGGCGCATTCACCAGATCGTCAAATTGCAGGACCAGTACCTGATCCTCACCAAAAATTTGCAGATAGCGCTGCACCTGATCGTGATACAAGCCAAGATCCACATACAGTCGGGACACACCCCAGCCTTTTTCACTTTGCGCAAAATCCCCCTGGAGTAACTCTACTGAAAAAGGAAGATCCACAAGACCCTCACGAAAATCCATCAGGTAGTGGGAGTGGGCGCGGCTGACCGGGTCGCGCAATAAAATGATAATACGGGCATCGGGGGCGACGTCATGAATGCGTGCTGGAGCTTCCGGATACCAGAGGTTGGAAGTACTGGCATCACCAATGGCCGGAAAGTCTCCGGCATTTTCGTAAAGATGCAGGTAGGCATGTTCTTCACTAATGTGTTCAATGAGATGCCGTTGTTCTGGCTTGGGCTGAATCCGGGCAAAATAGTGTGGTTCTTTAAAGGCCGGTAAAAATACCTCGGGATGCCCGCGAAGGTGACGATACATAGAGGTGGTGCCACCTTTCACTGTTCCGGTAATAAAAAAATTGGGCCAGAGGGCATGGCTGACGGAATTTAGGCGGGAAGGGACTGAACTGGACAAATCAACTCCTTGACTGAAGGTTGGTGTTGCATCCGAAGCTGTAAGCCCGGCGAACTCGCCCCAGTATAGCATTTCCTGTCTCTATCGTGCCTGAAGCAGCTAACGGGGTGACTGCCCTGCTTGGCTACCATGGCGCACAAAAACCCTTCAGGAAAGCAGATACTCCGGCATTTCAGGGCAAATTTCTGATCATGATGCGCAAATACGCTTTTTGTGCGCCGGTGCTTAAATTCTCCGCTTCATGCAAGCGCGCTCTAACCCATGCGTCGGCTTTTTCTGCATTACCTTTGGCGGCAATCAGGTTTTCCCAGTCTTTTGCTCAGGTTAAATTCTCAGGGTTTTCGATCATCTCAAGAAATTTCTGGAGCATTATCGAGCGCCGGTCGGGTTGTGGTGCGGCCATGAAATTCAGGCAGACCATCTGGTGGCTTTCCAGCGTGGCGGTAGCTACCTGCCAGTCGGAGCGTTTGTCTAACACTCTTTTGCTCATGAAGCCGATGCCCAGGTTGGCATTGATCATCGTGCCTACCGATTCAATATCGGCTACTTCGATAAAATGCCTGGGGACGATGCCACGGCGGCGAAATTCCTTTTCTATGGCGCCGCGTACAGCAGAACCCGGTTCGCGCCAAATAATGGGATAACTTTCCAACTCCTCAAAGGAAACATTTTGGCGTCCGGCTAGAGGATGCTGCAAGGGAGTGACAATGACAATTTCATTATCCTGCCAGGGTACACTTTTAAAATAATCGGGCAGTTCCGGAAGATCGCTGTCACCTTCATAAAAAAACACATCTACTTCGCCCGCCGCTGCATCTTTCCAGTATCGTTCGCCGCTTTTGATGTAGAGATTGATCCCCGGATATTGCTGTCTGAATCGGGTTAGAAAAGGGGGTAAATAATAATTGGCAATGAGGCTGGTAGAAACAATATTGAGTTCTCCTTCCATGAGGCGCTGACGACGCCTGATAATACTGTCAATATCGCGCAGGACGCGGCGTAGGCGTTCAATGTCGGGAATGAGTACGGCCCCCGCCTGAGTGAGCTTTACCCCATTGATTTCACGCGTATAAAGAGGCTCTCCGACCAGTTCGGTCAGTTTTCTCAGGCGTTCGGAAATGGCCGATTGGCCCCGATGTAAATGCTCGGCGGCCGCACTGATGCTACCGTGCTCGGCGATGGCCAGTAGGGAAAGAAGTTGTTCGTCATCTGCCATTATCGATTTCTCCGATAAAGTTACCAATAAAATACATTTGCTATGATGTCTGGTGTATCCGTATGTTTAAACCCTATATCGCACTTTACAAATATAGGGAAAATATTTCCATGGCCACAGAAAGTTTAGCGCCCTCAGCCGATACACTCTCCGTTACAGTACGTCGGACACATTCTCAACATGGTCAGGTTCGTGCAGAAACTGCCCTATCCAGTCATCGTATCAACGTCTATTTGCAGGAGATCGCTTATCATGAACTTTTGACTGCATTGGAAGAAGAACATCTGCTTAACAGAATTCAGCACAATGATCGTGAAGCCTGGCATGAATTACTCGAAATGCATTTACGATTGGTGTTACGTATTGCACGGAGCTATCACGATCAAACACCGCACGCTTTGATTGATTTTATTGAAGCAGGTAACCTGGCGCTGATTGACGCCGCTCGCCAGTTTGTGGTGGATGGCAATGAGCGTTTTGCCATTTATGCGACCCGACACATATGTCAGAGACTGGATTCCAGTATGTCGGTGCGCGGTCCGGCGGTAGCTTAGACCGAAAGATCAATATGGCTCGATAGTTACGCAGAGCTGGCGGGAGGGGGTGCTGTGACGGCAGATCTTTTTGAAAACTTTCTCTTGCCTGCTACGGCGGTGGAATCGCTTGAAGAAGGGGCCACGATTCTGAGGGGTTGGGCCTTAGCCGATGCCGAATCCCTGATTCATGCGGTGCAACAGGGGTTGATGCAGTCGGCACTGCGGCAGATGAGCACCCCGGGTGGAAAAACAATGTCCGTCGCCATGAGTAATTTCGGCTCATGGGGATGGGTGTCGGACAGGCAGGGTTATCGATATGTGTCCAAAGATCCAGAAAATGCGGAACCTTGGCCGGAAATTCCCGCCATTATTTTGAATTTGGCTCAAGCTGCGTCAAAAAAAGCGGGTTTTGCCGGTTTCACGCCAGATGCCTGTCTGGTGAATGTGTATGTTCCGGGAGCGCGGATGTCTTTACATCAGGATAGGGACGAGCAGGACATGGATGCGCCCATTGTTTCCATTTCTCTGGGTTTGCCAGCCACTTTTCTGTTTGGCGGTGCGCAACGCCGGGATAAGGTGAAACGTATTTTTGTAGAGCATGGTGATGTGTTGGTCTGGGGCGGTCCTGCCCGCCTGCGCTATCATGGTGTTGCTCCGATCAAGCCGGGAGAACACCCTCTCGTGGGTGCACGGCGCATTAATCTGACTTTGCGCAAGGCGCACTGAAATTGCGGATGTCGGTCTTTGCACGCTGAACGCGATTGACGTCGTCCCAACGGGAATTGTTTTGCTTATTCCGCAGGAATAACATGAGCCCTCGTGTTCCGGTAGCCAACAATAGGAGTGCTCGTGAGCGTAGAAAATTCCGACGGAAAAGAACTGAGAAGTGTGGCATTGGCCATTGGTACGGCGCGCACCAGATGGGGCCGCAACCTGAAAATCATCACCTTTTTTATTACTTTTGTGTTGACCCTGCTCATCCCTATGGGGGTCATCGTCATTTATTACCTATGGAAGCATGGCGCGCAGATTGTCAGTGAAAGGGAAGCGTTGACAGTTTCCGCATCCGTTCTCGACTACGGCAACAGCACCGGCGAAGAATAAGCCGAGGCTGGAGCAGGCGGTGGCAAAAGAACGGTCGGCGGACGATTGCTCGGGGGGCGGATAGGTCTGGGTGGAGGCCGCCGCCAATGGGGTGGACGACCGGGTCGATACGGTGGAAAAGGCGCAGGGCCGATATAGGCCGGTATGTAAACATGGTGCTCGGGCTCCGGGGGCGGTCGCAGGCTGTTTTGATAGTTATTCAGTGCCGCCAGGAGATTCAAGCGTTCTATGGCTGTCAGGGTTTTATCGCTGGCTGCTGAAGATGGGGTTACAGTTGCTGCCTTTTGCGGAGTTTGCAGATGCGCTACGGGCGGTGGTGCCGGAGGAATGGGTGGCAGAGACTGCAGCTTTGATGCGTTTGGTGGTGGCTGATCACCATAGCTGACGGTGCCATTGGGAGACACCCAACGGTAAATGGCTGCCTGGGCAGGTAACAACGCGTTACCTGCAGATAAAATAAAAACGGCAGCCAAAACCCGACAGGCACGGCTGCAATGAAGCAAAAAACCTTTCAGTAAATGCTGGTCCATGGTTATTGTTATTACTTAAAAGGCCGGACATTGTAAAGTTTTCGCCAATAGGAGTCCGGTGAACTCTGGCATAAGGCCGTGACAGGCTATTCCGGCTTTCCCCAGGCATTTTCAGGCAACCGGGCATATTGTCCGGTAAACTTTTCCGGTTCCATGCTGAAGGAAACAGGGGTTGTGTCGCCGGGTTGGTAACGAACAATCCAGAAGTAGTCGAAGGTTTTCTTGGGCCAGGTTTGCGGTACATTCTTGAATTTGTTGAGATGCAGCAATTGCCGGAAAGTGATCTGTTGCCCAGGAAACTGGGCTTCCAGCTTGGCATTGGCAATATGTTTATGTTCCCACATGATGACCACAACCTTCTGATCATAGGCGGGATTGGTCATGATGTCGTGAACGGCTTCCCGGGTGCGGAGATTTTCCTGCACCATTTTCTGATGTTTGCTCAGACCTGGTTCCGGAACGACCGTAAAGGCCGTCACCGGAAGCCCCCAACTCTGCGCTGTCGGTGTCATGGTTTCAATGGTATGCAGGGTGATGGCGATGAGGGCGGCGGGCTTTTCGTGTGCTGGCAGCAGGCTATGGGTTGCGTTTTTTCCCAGATACTGCCGGGCGAGGGCCGCTGCGCGGGCCTGACCCACGGGTGACAGGGCGTAGGGGTTCATTTTTTCGCCATGGCGCAGCAGGATGATTTCAGCCGGTGTGGCAGAAGCTACGAGGGGCAGGCAGACGCCACCTAAAGCAGCAATCAGCAGGGTGGTAATAAGCTTGAGGTTGTTCATGTCTGGACTCCAGTACGAGTAATAGTGGCAACACGATAAAATTTAACGACGCAGCAGCAGTCCCCGGGCTACTCCCAGGATGAGTGCCGAACTGAGCACGCCAATGACCGACATGGCCATGCCATCACCAATGACGCCTTGCCGGAAATTGGCATAAATGTAAGTGGAAATCACCTGTACCCCCGCAGGCTGCAGCATCAACGAGGCCACCAGTTCGCGCATGGACAGGGCAAATACTACGGTCGCACCCCCAATCAGCATCGGCCAGGCGATGGGAATATGCACTTTCAGGAAAGTTCGCAAGGGCCCACTACCATGTACCCGGCTGGCGTTATCCAAAAGCGGCGGTATTTGCGCCAGCCCGGCGCGGGCATAGCGCATGGCAAAAGGAAAGGTGGTGGTGGCATAGGCAACGCCGAGAATGGCGGTAGTGCCGAAGACGGGCAGGTGGTTCCATGGCGCATTCCAGAAAAGGATCATGCCCACGGCCAGGACAACGCCGGGTATGGCCATGGGCAGGGTGGCCAGCAAATCCAGAAAAGTAGCAAAACGACCACTACGGCGGACAATATTGGCCGTCAGCAGGGCGGCCACCATGGTACCAAAAGCCACCAGGGCGGCGAGTTCCAGGCTGGTTTCAAGGGCTCCGAACGCACTGGATTGATGAGAGAGAATATGATGGTAGTGATGCCAGGTGAAATTGCTGAATTTCAGTCCTACCGTAATGGCTTTCTCAAAAGACACCGCCAGCACCGCCCCGATGGGTAACAACATGGCAATCAAAACAAAAGCGGCTAGAGGAAGCATTGACCACCAGCGGCTTGGGTAGTGAAGCTGGTGGATTTGTCCACGATTTTCGTTGGCCAGGGGACGATAAAAAAACCAGGCGACAATGCCCAGGGTACACAATACCAGGCCGATGGCGGAGGCGCGTGGCAAATTGACGGGCCAGACATTGGTGGCGGCCTCAATGCTGGTGCTGAGCACAGTAACTCCGGCATAGCCACTCAGCAAGGCAGGCACACCAAATTCTGCTGAAGTATCCAGGAAAACCAGTAAACCTGCAGCGGCCAATGCGGGCAAAACCAGGGGCAAAACGCCGACGCGAAAGGCCCGCCACAGTCCTGCCCCATGTACACGGGCTGCCTGAATCAGGCGAAAATCCCCATTTTGTAAGGCTGCACGCAGAATAATGTACACCAGCGGGGTGAGATGCAGGGCCATTACCGCAGCCATTCCCGCCAACGAGTACAAAAAATTTTCCAGGGGCGTTCCGAGACCATGGATGAGTTGTTCAATGAGTCCTACCGGACCAACCAGCAAGGTCCAGGCCTCGGCAGTCAGGTAAGGTGGTATTAAAAAGGGGATAAGAATCAGCCCTTCCCAAACCAAGCTGAATTTGGGCGGGGCGTAAAACATCAACAAGGCCAGAATCAGCCCGATGGGCAGCGCAAAAACCACCGCCAGAGCAGCCATGCCTGCGGTGCCCAGCAGGGCGTGGATAAAGTGCTGGTCTACTCCCAACTGCAGCAGAGCCATGCCATGATGATGGCTGGCGTCGGGCTGCAGCGCCTCGAAAACGATGGTGGCCAGCGGTGCGAGAACCAGCAGGCCAAGGATGCCAAAAACCAGCAGCCGATTCAGGCTGCGTCCCATCATTGACCGAGAATGTCCTTGCGGAATTTGGCCAGCACGCTGGCGCGGGTTGCGGCGACCTGATCCCAGTTGACCTGCATGACCGGATAAGTACCGAGCTTGGCCAGAGCAGGTTTGGCGGCAACGCCATTCAGGGAAGGATAGAGATTATATTTGGCGACGAGTTTTTGTCCGGCAGGGGACATGGTGAAATTGACAAACTGTTCGGCCAGCTTTTTATCCGGCGCCGACTGCATGATCATGATGGGGCGGGGAATCAGCATGGTGCCTTCTTTCGGGTAAATCAGCTGAATGGAGTTGCCCTGTACCTTGGCCTGCACGGCGGCATGCCCAACGCACTCCACCATCCCACTGCGTTCACCGGAAAGTACCGGCATCAGTGCGGTATGATTAGTCCCCGGCCAGACGGTGCCATTGGCTTTCAGGTCGGAAAAATATTGCCAGGCCTTGTTGCCGTATTTATCCACAAAGGCAATGACAAAATCCGAAGCCGTGCCCGAGAGCAGCGGGTTGGGCGCGGTGAGGTGATTTTTCCAGACGGGAGCGGTCAGATCAAACCAGCTGGTAGGCATGCTCGCGCCCTTGGGCAAGGCTTTGGTGTTCATGACCATGGAAACCGTATCGGCACCATAGGGCAGGAAGGGTCCTTTGAGCTGCATGGCCGGGAAAAGATTTTTGTCGATGCTTTCAGGTTGATAGTCATAAACCATCTTGTCTTTGGCGAGTTCCAGGCCGGCTGTCCAGTCGGCGACCATGACCACATCGGCATGCGGATGGTCAGCTTCGGCCGCAAGGCGGGCCATGACTTTTCCGGTGCTGGATGTCCACACGGCGACGTGATCACCGGTTTTTTTGCTGAATGCGCGCGCCAGAGCCTTGGCTAAAGAAGCTGGCGCAGCACTGTACAAAGTCAGCGTGGCGGCAGAAGCAGTGCCTGCAAATGCCAGACTCATGATGGCCAAGGTAACTTGTTTGACTACGGGTTTCATAGGGTTTTCTCCTGAGTTGCGGAAGTTTCGGCAGGAATGCACCAGCCGTGATTTGGGTAAATTTGCCAGTGGCGCGGACCCAGACTGCTTTGCTGGGAGTAGCTCAATAATTCGTGCTGGCCGAAAGCCTGCAAATGCACCAGATAGCGACCATCACTCCAATGGGAATGAATGGCTTCGCCAGCAAATGCGGCTTCCGGGCCGTCGCAGTCAATGTCTCCGGGGCGCAGCAGCAAAAGACCAGGTTTGCCTTCACGTAGTGTATCGGCCCCGGGTACCCATATTTTCTGGCCATTTGCCAACGCGACTTCGGCTTTACCGCCCTGATATTGAATAATCTTTACGGGTAGGCTCCGGACGGAGCCGCTGAGTCGAGCTACATTTTCACTAGCCGGGAAACGGAACAGTTTCTCCGGTTGATCCCATTGTTCCAGATGACCGCTGTGGAGAACGCCGACATGTTGGCCCAGATAAAAGGCTTCGCTGGGATCATGGGTGACATGCAGGGCGGCAATGCCTTCTTCACGAAACAGGGTACGGAGAAAGTAGCGGATTTCTTCGCGAACCCCCTGATCTACGGCGGATAAGGGTTCATCCAGTAAGACCAGACGCGGACGGGCGATGATGGCGCGGGCAATGGCGACCCGCTGCCGTTGCCCACCCGATAATTCGTGGGGTTTGCGCTTTGCTGCCGTAGCAGGAATGTTCATTTTTTCCAGCAGCAGCATGGCCCGCTCGCGATCTACCGGAAGCCCCTGAGCGCGCAGGGGAAAAAGAACATTATCAATGACCCGGAGGTGGGGCCAGAGCGCCGCATCCTGAAAAACCATACCAATGCCGCGTTTTTCGGGAGGAATCTGTATGCCCCCGGCGGTGAATACATGCTGACCGCGCAGGCGAATACTGCCAGCCCGGGGCTTGATGAGTCCAGCAATGGCCGCCAGCAAGGTGCTCTTGCCTGATCCTGATTCACCCAGCAGGCAGGCGTAACGACCATCTTCAAGATCCATCTGGACGTTACTCAATACTGTCTGGGCGCCAAAGCGCACATTCAGTCCCTGCACCGAAAGCGCCGGTTCGTTGGGCACAGCCGCGATTGCCGGCCGGTTTTTTACCTGCAGTTCAGCAACCATGGAACGTTAGTAGATGTGTAGTTTGTTTAATTACAAGGGTATTCATCATTGTACGGCTACAATCAGCTTGTTTCGAGGCATGACAATTATCTCCATCTATTTATGGAGCGTAGTGTACGCCTCGAATGTGACAGTTTTATGACAACGGGTGCTAGGAAGAGGATTCTCCTGAACGCTGGTCGGTCAGAGGCCGGGAATGCTGGTCAAGCCGCCATAGACACCCAGCCCGGCAGACAGAATGACCACAAAAAGAACCAGCCAAAGGTATGGGCCACGCAGGCGATGCTCAGCGGGGAGTGCTTTCATTGCCAGAGCGACCAGGAAACCAAGAACCAGGGGCAGCAGCAGGGCGTTCATGACTTCCACACCAATATCCAGGCTGACCAGGTCGGGAATGCTGATCACGGCCACGGCACCGGCGATGATGATGGCGGTATATATTCCGTAAAACCAGGGGGCGTCTTTGGGGTGGTGTTCGAGGGAGTGGCGGAATCCGGTGACTTCTCCCCAGCCCCAGGCTCCGGCCAGTGAGGCAACAATGGCCGCTACCATGCCGGCCCCCAGAATACCCAGGGAAAACACCAGGCGTCCCCAGGTGTCTCCCAGGTACGGGGTGATGGCCTCGGAGAGTTGATGGACGGTATTCAGGGGCGCGTTGGGATTGAGGCGGCCGATAGTGGCCGCTGTGGCAATCAGCACGGCGGCCATGATGGCCTGGGTAAGGACGGCACCAATGGCTGTATCCCAACGGGCATGCCGATAGTTCTCAGGATGGAGCCCCTTATCGGCAACGGCGGACTGCTGATAAAATACCATCCAGGGCATGATGACAGCACCGATGTTGGCGGCTACCAGCATCATGTAATTCTTATCAGTAATGGGTGCATGGGTCAGGCCGTGGAGAATATCCTGAAGATCGGGGTGAGAGACCCAGGCGATCCCGAAAAAGACCAGTTCAAACAGGCCCATGATCAGGGCAATGCGCTCTACGCGCCGGTAGGAGCCGGTCCAGACAATGGTCAGTAAGGTGGCTGCGGCGAGAATGACACCCACGGCACGCGGTAATCCATATAGATGACTCACCCCTGCAACCCCCGAAAACTCGGTCAGCAGAGCACCGGTAGTGGCGATGCTCAGTCCGGCTACCGACAAATAAGCCCAGCCGGTGCCAAAGGTTTCACGAATCAGTTCACCGTGCCCCTTGCCGGTGAAAATTCCCAGGCGTACGGTGAGTTCCTGCACGATGTAGAGAATCGGCATGAGAATAAATTGCAGCAGCAGCAGTTTGAAGCCCCACTGCGCGCCACTTTGGGCGGCGGTGATAATGCTGCCGACATCAGTATCGGCGAGCATGACGACCAAGCCGGGGCCAAGTACAATCAGAAAAACAGACCAGCGGGAGTGGCGCTGAGGCATTGTGGAGTTGTTTGCAGTCATTATTAAGAATAATCCGTATTTACGTTTTTGGTTTGCGAATGATTCCTGTTTAATAGAAAGTTGTCAAGTCTTGAGAGGCGCAATGACTGGAAATTGTAGCCTGACTACCAGCCCTCCCTCTGCGGCATTCTCAAAATGTATGGTCCCGCCGTGCAAGTCCATGATGCGCTTGCAGATGCGTATTCCAATACCCGCACCGTGGCCGGTTTGACGCGGAAGTGTGCCCTGATTCATGGCCAGGAGATGCGCTGCAGAAACTCCGGAGCCGTAATCCCGCAGTTGTATTTCCGTGTGCCCGGGATGACTGAGAACCCGAATCTGCAGGCTGCCGTCGCCGTAACGGCGCGTATTGTCGAAAATAATCCGAAACACCCGCTCCAGCGCCAGGGGGCAACATCGAAAAGAATTTGCACTATCACCAGAATGATTTTCCGCAACGCTGATGTCCAGCCCATAGCGTTCCCTGGCAATTTCCTGCATTTCCTCCAGCCAGTCCCGCACGTTGACGACAACGGCTTTTTCCTGATCCCCGCTGCGCACGAGAGTCAGAAACTTGTCGATGGTTTCGTCCATCTCGTTGACATCCACACACATGGCGGATTTCTGTTCCAGAAAATCTGAATCGGGCAAGTGCAGGGTCAAAAGCAGTCGGGACAGCGGCGTCCGAAGCTCGTGGGAAATGCCCGTGAGCAGCAGGGTGCGCTCTTCATGAAGACGATGCAGATCATTGGCCATACCGGTAATGGCCTGAGTCAGGTGCTGTACTTCCAGGGGACCACCGATGGGTTGCAGGGTGTCGGGGGTATCACCAAGACCAATGCGTGGAGCTTCAGCGGCCAGGCGGGCCAGGGGGCGGTTAATCTGGCGGACAATCAGCCAGGCCCCCAGCAAGGTCACCAGCGCAATGACTCCAAGACGCATGAACATGAATCCCTGCCCACCAAAGTTCATAGGCGATACCGGCATGCCCAGCCAGGGCTGGTGAGGGCCGCCGCGTATCCACATCCAGGTAGTAGTACCCTCATCCAAACCTACGCGGAGTCTGGCCCCCGGTACCTGCTGCTCGACATAGTGAGCGGTCTTGTCCATGAAGTACTTATCTGGAATTTTGCCCGGTTTGGCACTGGCAGGTCGCCATTGCAGGTTTCCGTTGGGGGCATATTGTGCCCCGCTACTGATCAGTGCGTGGTCGGTTTGCAGCAGAAACTCGGCAAAGCGTTCGGCGGCTGGATTCATCACATACTGATGAAAAAGAACGTAAACAGCGGCTTGGGTGCCAAGCAGCAGCAGGCCGAGTAGCAGCAGGGTCCGCCCCAGTGTACTGCGGGGCCAAAATGTACGGATGTTCAGGGTTCGGCCACGAAGAGGTAGCCGTGTCCCCAGACCGTACGAATGTGCCGGGGGCGACCAGGGCCTTTGTCGAGCAGGCGGCGGAGCCGCGATATCTGCATATCGATACTGCGGTCATCGGCTTCCAGCTGGCGGCCACGTGTCAACCACATCAGTTTTTCACGGGTCAGTGCCTGTCCTTCATGCTGAATGAGGGTGGCCAGGGTTAAAAATTCAGCGCTGGTCAGGGAGATGAGCTGGTCATGAAGATGAATTTCCTGGCGACTCATGTCCACCCGAAACGGACCCTTTTCAAAACTGGCGGTGACCCCTGAGGTTCTGGGCGCACTGCCCCGGACCCGGCGCAAAATGGCCTGGATACGGGCAACCAGCTCACGGGGATGAAAGGGTTTGGCCAGATAATCGTCGGCACCCATTTCCAGGCCTAAAATCCGGTCGACTTCGTCACCCCGAGCGGTGAGCATGAGAATCGGCACGTCGTGCTGCTGGCGCAGGCGTCGGCATATCTGCAGGCCATCTTCATGGGGAAGACCCAGGTCGAGAATAATGAGATCTACCGGGTTTTCTGCAAGACTGGCTTCAATCTGGCGACCATCACCCATGCCCTGAACCACAAATCCATACCCTTTCAGGTGGGATTCCACCAGGCTGCGCAGTCGCAAGTCATCATCAATCACTAAAATTCGCGCTTTGTTTTCCATGCATTGTACTGTACTCCCCGGATGCGGATAGACCAAACGTAAATGTAACAAACGGGGTGCTCCGGAAATGAACAGACACTTTGTTACATATTGGAGCGGTGTCTGCGCACGATTGTTACAGGCCTCCCCGTTATGCTTTTCCTGAACTTCCATTGGACCTGAACAAGGATAATACATGGCACAGGAAAATGCGGCGGCCCGGCGCTGGCCGGGACCCCGAATACGCAGGCGGGGCATCGCCATATTGTTGGGCTCGGGTTTGATGATCGGTTTGGCGGGTTGTGCGGTGGGCCCCCATTGGTCCGTACCGAAGATGCGTACGCCGCCATCTTATAATGCCCATCCCGCTGCTTTGCCGGCAGACGAGCAAAAAGTCCAGTGGACGCAGCAGCAGGCGCGTTCCTGGTGGTTGTTGTTTCACTCAAAACCGCTCAACAACTATATCCAGCAGGCCATGCAGGCTAATCCGGATTTGCAGGCAGCCCATGCGGCTTTGGCAAGGCAGCAGGCGCTGATGGTGGCTGCGCAGGGGGGCTTGGCTCCACAGGTTTCGGCAAACGCGGGAATCAGTCGCGCGCGGGCCTTGCGGACAGGTGCCGACGGCGGACAAAGTTACCGTATTCCGGGCAATCTCTATAGCCTTTTTCTGGGCACCATTGACGTCAGCTATAACCCGGATGTGTTTGGCCGGCAGAAAGATCTGGTCCATGCAGCCCGGGCACAGGCGGCGGTGACCAAGGCCAATCTGCATCAGAGTGAAGTGTTTCTCGCCGCAGACGTCAGTCGGGCTGTCATCAGTGGTGCCGCCGCCCGCGCCCAGTTGCATTCAGCCCGGCAGATTGCCACAGCGGATGCCCATTTGCTGAAACTGTTGCAGCAGGAATATAAACTGGGTGATCAGAATCTGCAGAATGTAGAACAGCAGGCGGCCATGACGGCCGCTGCGCGTGCCCGCATTGCCCCTCTTGCGGCAGATCTGGCGGCGGCCCGCCACGCCCTGGCGGCGTTGCTGGGGCAAACGCCGAATGTGGCCCTCAGTATTCCCGCTCTGCAAAGTCTGCATTTGCCCGCCCGCTTGCCCACGACCATTCCCTCGGCACTGGCTGAAAATCGTCCGGATATCCAGGCGGCAACAGCGGAGATCAAGGTTGCTGCTGCCCAGGCGGATGTGGCGACAGCCAATTTATATCCCCAATTCAACATTTCTGCGGAGATTGGCAAGGCAGCCATGACCGGTGGCCTGTTTTTCAACCCTGTTTCCACCCTCTGGTCAATGGGCGCTGGCTTGGCAGCGCCCATTTATAATGGTGGCAGCCTGCATGCAGAGCGGCGTGCGGCGTTGGATCAGTATCAGGTAGCCAGTGACCAGTATCGCAGCACGGTATTGAATGCCTTTAAACAGGTGGCCGATGCCTTGCGCACCCTGCAGGGTGCTGATACGGCTTACATTCAGCAAAAACAGGCACAGCAAGCTTCTGCCAGGGCCCTGCACCTGGCCGAGGCCCGATATCGGGATGGTGCTACGGACTATGCCACGGTATTGAATGCCGAAATTGCCTATCAACAGGATTCTGTCGCCGCTATTCAAGGCCGCAGTCAGCGCTATCTGGATAGCGTCGCGCTGTTTGTGGCGCTGGGTGATGGCTGGCAACCGGATCAACCAGCACCCAAAGCGCATTCTGTGCCCTCTGAAACCCCCATGGTAAACACTGCAGGAGCCCCCGCATGAAAAAGGCGTTTCTTCTCTTAGGATTGGTTGTTGTGCTGCTTTTTGGAGCCGTGTATGGCTGGTATGCATGGCGGCAGCAACGCCTGCATACCCAATTGCTTGCTGCTGCCAATCCGGCGGTGACGGTTTCTGCTGTAAAAGTCAAAACCCGCAATATAGCGGGTGAATTGACCGCCGTTGGCGAGGTGGTGCCGCAGCAGGGCGCAGCACTTGGCCCGCAAGTCGGTGGGGTTATTCAGAAACTGTATTTTCACTCGGGACAAACGGTGCGCAAGGGGCAGTTGCTCCTCGCCCTGGATCCGGGTGCCTTGCCGGGACAGTTGCAGGCAGCTCAGGCTCATGCCCGGCTGGCTTTGGTCGATTATCGACGCGCCCAAAAGGTTTATGCCATTCACGGTATATCTACCGCCGCACTGGACAAGGCGCAATACGATGCCGAGGCCGCTCAGGGAGAAGTTTCAGCATTGCAGGAGTCGCTGGCCGACACTCAACTCCGCGCGCCATTTTCGGGAGTGCTCAGTCTGCGCACCGTCAATACCGGTGAATTTATTCATGCGGGAACCGCTGTGGTGCATCTGGAGAATCTGCAGCATTTGTATGTTGATTTCACCGTTCCGCAACGCGATGCCCAGATCCTGCACAAAGGTGCGCCGGTGCAGGTAGATATTCACAATGGCGACGCAGTTCGGCACTACAGCGCTTCTGTACAGGCGATTTCCAGTCATGTGCATGCGGATAATCGTGCCCTCAGTGTAAGAGCCTTGCTCCAGACCGAACCGGGGTTGAAGCCGGGTATGTTTGTGCGTGTGATTCTGGAGAAAGAGGCGCCCAAAGCAGCGCTGCTGATTCCCACTGTTGCGGTGAGCTTCAATACCTATGGTGATTTTGTTTATGTGCTGAGTCCCGGGCCGGACCATCGGCTGATCGCCCGCGAACAAAAAGTGCTCACCGGCATGCAGAAGGGCCAGGATACGGTGATTCGTTCCGGACTCAAGGTCGGGGATACGGTGGTCACAGCCGGGCAGGTGAAGCTGCACAGTGGCGACTCCGTGCAGATCAATAATGCTGTGCATCTATAGGGACGAAGACCAACATGCATTTTACCGAACCATTTATCCGTCGCCCGATTTTGGCCATTTCCCTGAGCCTGGTACTGTTTTTCTTTGGCCTGCGCTCCCTGGGGCTGATGCCCATCACCGAATATCCGCCTACTGATAGTTCGATGATCACGGTCACGACCCACTATTTCGGGGCCACCCCCAAAACCGTCAACGCCTTTATCACCGCCCCTCTGGAAAAGGCGGTGGGTCAGGCCCCAGGCATAAACTATATGACGGCGGTCAGTGAAGACGGTATTTCCATTCTGACCCTGTATATGCGGATGGGGGAAAACCCCAATGCCGCCCTGTCGCAGGTGCAAAGCAAGGTCAATACGGTCCTGAATCAGCTGCCCAAGGGGGTCATGCAACCGGTGGTTCAGGAAATGTCTGGTTCAGGGGCTTATCTGATGCTGTTGAGTTACCACGGTAAGGGCTTTAATCAGCAGCAGATTACCGATTATCTGACCCGCGTCGTGCAGCCCGCCATTCAATCGGTTCCAGGCGTGGGTCTGACTGCCATTCTGCCTCCGGGTACCGGGCCTAACGGTAATACTTACGCCATGCGGGTCTGGCTGAATCCGCAGGAAATGGCGGTATTGGGAGTGACCCCGGCGCAGGTCAGCGATGCGCTCAAGAAAAATGACTTTGTCGCGGCGGTAGGGCGGTTGCGCGGCGAATATACGGCAGTATCCCTCAGTGCCAATACCGCCCTGCATAGTGCGGCAGAATTCCGCAATCTGGTAGTGGCGACGGTGCACGGCGTACCCATCCATCTGGAGCAGGTCGCCAAGGTCTCTTTGGGCGCTCAGACTTATGATTCATCCGTCATGGTGGATGGACAGCCGGCTGTCAATATCGGTATTCAGCAGGCCCCCGGCAGTAACGCCCTGCAGGTCGCCCAGGGTATTCACAAAGTCATGACCCAGTTGAAGACGACCATGCCTCCGGGAATGCAGGGGTACACCATTTATAATGGGGCCCAGTTTGTCAAAAGCTCCCTGCAGGAAGTAGAAATCAATATTGGCCTGGCACTACTGGTGGTCATTCTGGTCATCTATTTGTTCATGGGTTCCTGGCGCGCGCTGATTGTTCCGGCACTGGCGATTCCTGTGGCCATGGTGGGAGCCCTCACCATACTGCATGCTCTGGGATATACCCTCAATTTGCTGACCCTGTTGGCGATGGTGCTGGCTATTGGTCTGGTGGTGGACGACGCGATTATTGTGGTGGAAAACGTTCATCGTCATATTGAACATGGGGCAACTCCTTTACATGCGGCACTGCTCAGTGCCAAAGAACTGGCCAGCCCGATTCTGGTGATGGCCACGACGCTGGTGGCCGTATTTGCCCCCATGGCCTTTATTGGCGGGTTGGTGGGCCACTTATTCAGCGAATTTGCTTTTACCATTGTGGCCACGGTGCTGTTGTCCATGATTGCCGCGCTGACCCTGGCACCTATGTTGGCTTCACGAGTTTTGAAAGCGGGACAGGAGGGCCGGGTCTCCCATTTGGTGGATCATGTATTTGGACGCTTGAAGGCCTTTTACGGACGCCTTCTTTTCGCGAGTTTGCGGGTTTGGCCGGCCACCGTGGCTTTGGCGCTGGTATTGACGGGAGGCATCTATTTTCTTTTCAGCATCAGCCAGAGTGAGCTGGCACCGCCGGCGAATCAGGGCATTGTTTATGTGAACGGCGTTGCCCAGCCCACGGCGACGCTGGAATACATGAATGCTTATGATCACTATCTGACGAATACGGTTTTCGACAAAATTGCCAGCCGCAGTCATAGCTTTGCGGTCAACGGGGTGGGTATTGGCGGCATGCTGTTAAATAATGAAGTGATGGCGGGTGTGGTTCTGAAGCCCGAGCGCGGCGCTGTGACTACGCAACAGGTCAAAACCAAGGTGCAGAAGCTGGCCGGGCAGGTACCCGGTATGAAACTGTCCGCTTTTGGCTTGCCGCCACTCCCCGGGGCAGCGGTCGGCTTGCCGGTGCAGTTCGTATTGACCAGTACGGGAGGCTCCTATCATCAACTGGATGGCATTTCTGCCAAACTGGTTCAGGAAGCCAAAGCCAGCGGCCTTTTTTCTTTTGTCTGCAAAAATCTGAAGTACAACAATCAGATTCAGCAGGTGGTCATTAATCGGCAAATGGCTGCATCGTTTGGACTCAGCATGGCCGATATCGGACAAAATCTGGAGACGCTATTGGGTGGCAACTACGTCAACTACTTCGATATGGACGGTTTGAGCTATCGGGTAGTGCCACAAGTACCACCTGCGTTGCGGGCCAACCCCGATTTTCTCAAGGCCTATACCATTAAAACGCCTTCCGGCGCCGAGATTCCTCTATCCACTTTTGTGTCCCTGAAGTCGGAATCGGCACCGACTTTTTTACCGCAGTTTCAGCAGTTGCCGGCGGTATTTATTCAGGCCAACCCGGCCCCTGGCGTGTCATTGGGACAAGCGCTGCAGTTTTTGCAATCTCATGCGCAAAAAATTCTTCCCGGTGGTGATCAGATCCATTATGCCGGTGTATCCCGCCAGTATGTGCATCAGGGTAATGCGCTGGCGATCACTTTTGCCTTTGCCCTGTTGATGGTGTTGCTCCTGCTCGCGGCACAGTTCAACAGTTTCCGGGATGCTCTGGTGGTGCTCACGGCTGTTCCGGTGGCTCTGTTTGGGGCGTTGTTGCCCATCAGTCTCGGCGCTTCCAGTGTCAATATTTACTCGGAAGTAGGAATGGTCATGCTGATTGGTCTGATTGCCAAGCAGGGGATTCTGATTGTGCAATTTGCCCGGGTCATGCAGGAAGAAAAGCAACTGGACAAACGCCATGCCGTCGTGGAAGCAGCCACTTTACGGCTACGTCCCATTTTGATGACGGTGGCCGCCATGATTGCCGGAGCCGTGCCCCTGCTTTTTGCCAGTGGGGGTAATGCCGATGCCCGATTCTCCATGGGTCTGGTCATTGTCAGTGGTCTGGGCTTTGGGTCCCTGGTGTCCCTGTTTGTGATTCCGGCCTTTTATCTGTGGTTTGGGCGATCGGTGCATCACCATGCGTTAAAGGCGGGGTCTTGAGTCATGGCATTTGTCAACCCAGCGCCAATGAAATGGCTATTGTCCGGTTTCAGGGGCAGCACGTAGCGGCTATTACAGCCAAGTTAATACTTGAAACGTCTGTAATTAACTGCCAGGTCATGAATGGGCAAATTCAAGCAATATTTTTTGGCGTAATTTTCTGGCTGTCATGGGTGTTACGAGATTGCTTTTGTGATTTTCGTAATGTCCCATGACCGAAACAATATCCCCATAGTGTAACAGGGCGTAAACCTTGCGTGCGTTTTTGTAGGGCTCCTCCACGCAACCCGCACTTTGAGGCCAGCCGTAGCCTTTGCGCGGATAAAAGTGAATGGCGCGGCCATCGTAAAAGTAATTTACGAAATGCACATTGGGCGCGGTATAATGTTGCCAGCGGACATGATATCCATGATAAATACTTCGGTCTGAGGCAGGGAGTAAATGGTATTGCTGGGGGCTGACCGCAATAGGGAATTTACCGGTCATGGTAGTTTTGGCAAGGCGCTGATAAATTGGCCAGCTACCATCCGGGGTGGAGTGCATGACCCCGGTGTTGACGACTGTCCGGTAAATCCATTGTCCTTTTCCCTGGGGATCGGGTGGCACCTGCCAGATCTGCAAGTGCTCCGGGTGCGTGCTCTTGTCCACCTTAATCCATTGAAATGGAAAACGATTTTTTGGGATTGGCGCGCGCAGGGCTGAGAGGACTTCCGGTGTGACCCGCCCGCGTGAAATGCCCCGGCGATTGAGCAAGTGATCTGCGCGTTCAAACTGGATCAGACCGCTACGAAAAGCGGGATTATAGGGCGAATAACCCCAGTTGTTGGAAATTTTTTGCAGGGCCCGGGGCACGGGAATATTCCATGCGGCGACTGTATGCATGCCCCCATAACGACCCATATACGTGCCATAAACCAGGTGTACGTATCCAGTAAGGGCGAGAATTTGCCAGACTTGTTGCCAATCTTGCGGGTTTTGTGTGCGGATAATGGTGTTGGTGTTGGTGTTGGTGTTGGTGTTGGTGCTGGTGCTGGAATCAAAAGTATTGGCGAAGGCCGGTACATTTACTGTTAATGCGCCTGTTATGCTGGCGGCAGTTAGGATAACCCCTATTTTTGTACTAAGAAACCGGGAACGTGATTTTTGATGGTGATGGCGTATTTTCATATGGATATTCGACACGTCTGGATGATTTTAGTTCTCTGACTCCGGTTCAAGCATGGTGTTTTTGATGATTTTTAATAACTTTTGGCAACGATTAATTTCGGCATCCATAATGGCAATTTGATCGTCCACTTCCGTGCGTGTACTAATATTGATGGAGTGGAGCACTTCCGCACATTGCTCTTCGACAATATCCAGCCGCTTTTCCAGTATATTCAGAACATCAAGCAGTGTGGGATGATAATCTTTTTCTGACTTCCCACGGGTTCTTAAAGGTCTATGTTGAAATCGTTTAATCAAAATATGCTCGTGTTATAATAAGTGAACCAAACCAATGTCTTGTCTGCTAATTGCCAGCTTTTTTACTGAAGAGAAGTAGTGTTTGTAACGCATGATCTCGACAGAGAGCTCAAAGCATTGGTCCGCTATGGTTTCGACATTTTCCGACGGCATGGATTTGCGGACTTCGCCGAGGCGGTCTGCAAGCCGTCCATAACGGGACTCAATATTTTCAATAATATCCAGCGCCGTACTTAAAGAATTTTCATCATATTCCGTAGACATTTTTCACCTCGCTTGAAAAGGGCGATGTTCTGTTTCAGAACATCGCCGATACGCTTTTAGTGCGCTCCGTAGGCCATCTTTTTACTGAAGCGACCACGGAACACCCAAATCTGATACCAGTTGTACATGATCATGATGGGGAAGAAGCCCGTCATGAACAGGGTGAATACGGCAATGGAATCTGCCGGATTGGCCGCCTGCACAATGGTCCAGGTATCGGGTACCACGTAGGGGAAAATGGTCGCCCACATGGCCGCCCACAACAAGGCAACCACGCCAATACCCCACATCATCGCGCTGAAGTCCTTGCGTACGGAGTGATTGGTGGAGGACTTGAAGGCGAAAATGAGCACGATAATGAACCAGATCAACCAGATCCACCAATCCGAACCGGTCCACTTGGCTGCTGCCCAGGGGAAGAGTGCGTAAGACCAGACCAGTGTAATGACAATAGCAGCCAGAGCCAGTAAGGAAACAACATTCGTCCATTTACGAGCCCGTTCATGAATGGGATCACCGGGAATGAAGCGGGCACACAAATACAGCCCTCCGGCAAGACTGGCGGCAATGACTGCACCAACCCCCGTCCAGATGGAAAAAGGCGTCAAAAAGTCGAGGATGCCACCCGAAAAATGCATGATAGGGGTGGTATAATCTTGCATAGCAACACCATGGGCCGTTAACGCACCTTGCATTGCCAAACCGGACTTCATGGGAAAGCCCTGCAATGTAGCGCCCAGGGCAACACCCGCAAAGAAGGTGGGAAACAAACTGCCGACAGCAAAAGCCCAACCCCAAAAGCGTTTGCTTTTCTTGGCATGAATATGAAATTCAAAGGCCACTGCCCGGGCAATAATGCCCCAGAGCGCAAACATCAAAGGAATCATCAGGTAGTTGAAAGCCGAACCGTAAACCAGTGGAAAGGCGCCGAAAAGCACGCCACCCGCCACGACCAGCCAACTTTCATTGCCGTCCCACATGCCGGCCATGGATGCCATAATGGCGCCACGTTCTTCTTCGTCTTTTGAAAACAGAGCGAAAATGCCAGAACCAAGGTCCGTACCGTCCGTGGCAATGTACAGAAAAAAAGCGAGAGAAAGGAGCAGCCACCACCAGGTCGTCAATGTCCCGGCGATGCGTCCTATTGATAAAAGATCCATAAATGACTCCAGTAGCTTGTGCGGGGAGCTCTGCTCCCCGTCATGATTTTGAGAACGTCAGAAAGCGCTGATCAGCGATCCGAACGCAACATGGGCTTGCTGGCGAAGGTCGGCGTCACATGACCGCCACCGGCTTTAACGTCTGCAGCATCCGCATGATCATGATCAAACAGCGTGCTGGAGTCTGGAATTCCATCCACCCCTTTCTTGATGACGCGCGTAAAGAAGTACCAGGAACCTGCCCACACAGTGAGTTCGAAAATGATGTAACCCACCCACCAGATGATTTCCATGGCGACCGGCATATGGCTGGTTCCCTGATAAGTCCGCATCAGACCGTTTACTACCCAGGGTTGCCGACCGACTTCACGGGTCCACCAACCACACCAGATGGCCAGGTAAGGCAGGAATGCCGAGAACACCAGAGCCCGCAGAAACCACGGACGCTTCCGCAATTCTGTAGCATTGAGCTTGCCACGCAGGCGCAACCAGTTACCCCAGATGGCAATAAAGAAGAGGAAGAAGCCGATGGCTACCATGACCCGGAAAGAGTAGAACGGTACCCAGACATCGGGGCGATCTTTGGCCGGGAAGCTGTCCATACCGGTAACCTTACCATTCAAGGTGTGGGTTTCGAGCAGACTCAGTACATGCGGAATAGTGATGGCAAAGACGTTGCCGTCATTTTTGGCGTTGGGAATGGCAATCAGATGCCAGCCGGTGTTTACCTTGCCGTTGGGCAAATAGGTGTGATAGTGGCCTTCCATAGCCGCCAATGAAGTCGGCTGTGTTTGTGCGACTACACGACCCACGCTGTCACCAATGAATATCTGCAAAGGCGTCACAATGATCAGCGCCAACAGTGCGGGTTTGAGCAGTTTGGTAAACAGGTCCGCATTACGGTTTTTCAGGATGAAAAATCCGCTGAGTCCAACCAGTACAAATAATGCCAATTCCACAGTGGCCACCCACATGTGCGGAAAGCCCCACTGGAAATTGTCATTGAGAATGGCATTCCACCAGTTGGTCACCTGGAACAGTCCATTTTTCAGGACAACACCGTCCGGCGTCTGCATCCAGGAGTTGGCCACCAGAATCCACATGGCCGACAAGCTGGAAGAAAGGCCCACATTGAAGGTTGAAAACAAATGCATACCTTTGCTGACTTTGCCCCAACCAAACACCATCAGGCCGATGAAGCCGGCCTCATACATAAAGGCGGTAATGGTTTCAAAGCCAAGGATGTTCCCGAAGAAGGGGCCGACGGCCTGAGAGAAAGGGCCATAAAGAATACCAAAGGCCATTTCCATGGTAACGCCGGTGGCGACACCGGCGCCGAAATTGATGATGAAGATTTTTTCGACAAAGCGATTGAGTTTGTACCACCGCTCATTGCCGGTACGAAGCCAGGCGACTTCCATGATGAAGAGCAGCCAGGACATGCCGATCGTCAGAGGCGTCCAGAGAATATGCATGGAAGTAATCCAGGCGAAATCCAGACGGCTGAGCAAGATCGGGAGAGAGTTTTCAATGATCATAACTTCCGTCCCCCATAAATTTTGTGAATAAGAAAGGTTTTGTTGCACCTCTACTCTTGCAAGGCTTATGCCAATATTACTAATTACTGTAATGCTTTGATTTGTGTTCGGCCGGTCGGATGTTTGCAGCATTTGCGGTTGATATGCACCGCTATAAAGTGGTTTAAAACCACCAGTGGTGAAAATTAAATAAAACAAAAAAGTGTTATTACTTGTTTATATTATTTATTCAGTCTATCAGGAGAGTCTGATAAATGGCTTTCCGCAGAATCAGGCAGCGCATGTGCTATATTCTGTGTTTTGAATGGTTCTGAAGACAGGTGCGTTGGCATGATGAATGTCACTGAAGAAAAGCAGCATCGGGATTTTGCTACAGAGGTGTTGAGCGCGCTGTTAGCCACAGACCCAACCGAAAAAGTGACACAGGTTCGGGCGCTGCACTGTACGGGTGCAGTCCGGGCGGCACTGTTGCCTTGTCCCGGTGTCCCGGGGCGACCTGCCCGTCCTGAGCTGGTCGCGCCCAAACAATTACCCAGACGCCGGGCGCTGAGCACCCAGGCCGGTCGTTTTGCCCTGCTCCATGCCTTGGCTCACATTGAATTTAATGCCATTAACCTGGCTTTGGATGCGCTGTGCCGTTTTGTCGATCTGCCCGTAGCCTATTACCAGGACTGGCTGCAGGTTGCCCAGGAAGAGGCGGAACATTTTGTTCTGCTGCGCGGGCTGCTCCAGGCTATGGGTGGTGATTATGGTGATTTACCTGCCCATGATGGTCTCTGGGAAATGGCTATGGATACAGCGACTGATCCTCTGGAGCGTATGGCGCTGGTACCGCGTGTTCTCGAGGCGCGAGGTCTGGATGTGACTCCGGCTATCCGCGAGCGATTGCAGGAGGCAGGAGATTGCGCCGCCGCCGCTGTGCTGGAACGTATTGAAAGCGATGAGCGTGGTCATGTAGCCATTGGGAGTCGCTGGTTCCGTTATTTGTGCAAACAACGTGGATTGGATGCAGAACAGGCTTTTCGCCAGTTGCTGCAGGAACGCTACCGGGGCCGTATTCAGGGGCCGTTGGCCCTGGAAGCGCGGCGCGCCGGAGGTTTTTCCGAACAGGAGTTGCTGTGGTTACAAGAATGTGTCGCCCAGAATCAGCGCCCGGTGATGGGTTCTGCGGCGGAGGAGAAATCGGCGCATGTCTGAATCGGCCACCACCCGTATTCTGGGTATTGAAAGCTCCTGTGATGAGACCGGCCTGGCTGTGTATGACACCCTCCAGGGTTTGCTGGGTGAAGTCCTGTTCAGCCAGATTGATCTGCATGCGCCTTACGGCGGGGTGGTTCCAGAGCTGGCCTCCCGGGATCATGTGCGCCGGCTACCGCTGCTGCTGGAACAACTCATGCTGCAAACCGGGGGGCAACGCCCCGATGCCGTAGCCGTCACGGCGGGGCCGGGATTGATTGGCGCCTTGCTGGTGGGCGTGAATTTTGCGAGGGCGCTGGCCTTTGCCTGGGATATTCCGGTTATTCCCGTTCATCATCTGGAAGGGCACCTGCTTGCCCCCCTGCTCAATGGCGTGGTGCCCTTTCCTGCGGTGGCTTTATTGGTTTCCGGTGGGCATACCATGCTCATTGAAGTGCGGGGGCTGGGTGATTATGTTTTGCTGGGTGAAACCCTGGATGACGCAGCTGGTGAAGCTTTCGATAAAGCCGCTAAAATGCTGGGACTAGGTTACCCCGGGGGGCCGGCTCTGGCAGCGCTGGCGGAAGGTGGTGACCCCGAGGCATTTCGTTTGCCAAGACCTCTTTTGGATCGTCCTGGCATGGACTTCAGCTTCAGCGGGTTGAAAACAGCCTTTCGTCTGGCCTCCATGAAAGTCCCTGAAGAGGATATGACCCAGAGAAAAAATCTGGCTGCCAGTTTTCAGCAGGCGGTGGTCGACACCCTGTTTCGGAAATGCCAGCGCGCCTTGCAACACACCGGTCTGAAGCGTTTGATTGTGGCGGGCGGGGTGGGAGCCAATCGTGCCTTGCGCAGTGCTTTGCAAACCCTGGCTGCAGAGGGCGTAGAATTATGTATCGCCGATTTGGCCCATTGTACGGATAATGCCGCAATGATTGCCCTGGCTGGTGCCTTGCATCCCGAAATGGCCCAGTCTGCCAGCTCCGACTTCCCAGTAAGGGCGCGTTGGTCGCTGGTCAAGGAGGAAGCATGACGGGTGAATCTTTTTCTCTGGATACAGAAGTAGAAGAACGGGCTGCCGTCGATCCGGATTTCCAGCAAGGCCTTGATTGGCAGCAGACCGGTCATCCCGAAGAAGCGGCAGAAGCCTTCAGGCGTTCACTGGACGCGGATCATGACAGCGCATTGATCTGGACGTTTTATGCCTGGGCACTGGCGGCATCGCGGGACAGTCATGGCGCAATTGCTGCCTGCCGACGGGCCATCGCCTGTGACGCCGAGTGGGGACAGGCCTGGAATGATCTTGGCGAATACCTCATGGATACCGGACGGGAAAATGAAGCCCTTTTTGTGATTCGGCGGGCGCTGAAATCCCGGCATTTTGATGCGCCGCATCTGGCGCAAATGAATCTGGCGCGTTATTACCTGCATCAGGGCAGCATGCGCCGTGCCCTGGCCGCTGCCCAGGAAGCACAGCATTTGGCGCCCGGATTTCGTCCTGCCGAAAAGCTCGCGCAATGGATAGACGAACGCATGCAGGAATGGAATATCCGCGATTAGGATTTTTTGAAGGGTGTTTCGCGGCCATCGAGCAGGCGCTGAATATTACTGCGATGCCGCCAGAGGATCAGGATGACCAGCACGATAATCAGGGCATGCATACTGCTGCTGGCAGACCAGGCAAAAACAAGGGGTATCGCGCTGGTGGCGGCCAGCAGCGCGGCGAGGGAGGACACCCGCATGACGGCAAAAACCACTATCCATACACCCAGCACCGATAATCCCAGTAAGGGCATCATGGCCAGCAGGATACCCATGGCCGTAGCCACTCCCTTACCCCCCCGAAATCCAAAATAAACGGGATACAAATGGCCGAGAAAGGTCGCCAGTGCGACGGCGGCCAGGATCCAGCCTTCCGCACCCAGCCATCGGGCGACCACAACGGGAATGACGCCTTTGATCAGATCGCCACAAAGTGTCAGGGCTGCGGCTTTTTTGCCGCCGATGCGCAGAATGTTGGTTGCCCCCGGATTCCCGGATCCGGATTGCCGGGGATCACCCAGGCCCATGGCACGACCTACCAGAATGGCGGTCGCGACAGAGCCGATCAGGTAGGCTCCCACTATGAAAACAATATCAATAATGACAGACATGCAGTGCGTTGGCCCGGAAAAGCGCTATTATAGGCCCAGACGCGACGCCTTGTCGCACTTTTCGGGATGACTATGGATATTCTTTTCGTGCGGGAACTGAAAGTAGATACCCGCATCGGTATTTATGACTGGGAACGGCAGGTCAAGCAGACCGTTTTGATTGATCTGGAAATTGCCGCCGACACCCATGCTGCCGCCCAATCGGACAAGGTGGAGCAAACCATTAATTATCAGACGGTCTGTCAACGCCTGGTCAGTCACATCAGTGCTTCTGAAGTGGAGCTGGTGGAAACCCTGGCCGAGCAGATTGCCGATATTATCCGGGATGAATTTGCTGCGCGTTGGGTACAGGTGACGGTGCACAAACCGGCAGCAGTGCGGGGCACCCGGGATGTAGGGGTACGCATAGAAAGGGGCAAGGATTAACCCAGGCTGAAACAGTCTGCGTACAGGTCGTGGTCGTCCGCCCGGGTGATCTGCACGGCCAGGCGGTCACCGACCTTGAGGCCGCCCGCATTACTCAGGTGGACCACACCGTCTATTTCCGGCGCATCGCTGACCGAGCGGGCTATGGCCCGGCCCCCGCGTTCCAGGGCATCTACCAGCACCTCACGACGCTGACCCACATGCCGCTGGAGCCGTGCACGGCTGATGCTTTCCTGCACCCGCATGAATTCGGCGCGACGTTCTTCCCTGACTGCTTCCGGAACGGCACCGGGCAAGGCGTTGGCGGGTGCGCCTTCGACCGGAGAGTAGGCAAAACAGCCCACCCGGTCCAGTTCGGCAACGCGCAGAAAATCCAGCAGTTCTGAAAATTCGGCTTCGGTTTCTCCGGGAAAGCCGACAATAAAAGTGCTGCGGATGGTCAAATCGGGCACCTGTTGCCGCCAATGAGCAATGCGTTCCAGCGTTTTTTCGGCAGCAGCAGGGCGGCGCATGGCCTTGAGAATCCGGGGGCTACCATGCTGCAGGGGCGCATCCAGATAAGGCAGGATTTTTCCCTCTGCCATGAGCGGCAGCAATTCATCAATATGGGGGTAGGGGTACACATAGTGCAAACGCACCCAGACACCCAACGCTCCCAGCGCCGCACAAAGATCGGTGATCCGGGTTTTGATGGGGCGCCCATCGTGAAAGGCCGTGCGATATTTGCGGTCGACGCCGTAAGCTCCGGTGTCCTGGGAAATCACCAGCAATTCCTGGACGCCTCCAGAAACCAGGGCTTCGGCTTCCCGCAAAATATCACCGGGTTCGCGACTGACCAGTTTGCCACGCATGCTGGGAATAATGCAGAAACTGCAGGACTGATTGCAGCCTTCGGAAATTTTCAGGTAAGCGTAGTACGCCGGAGTCAGACGCAGACCCTGGGGGGGGACCAGATCGGCATAGGGGTCATGGAGGGGCGGAAGCGCGCTGTGTATGGCCTCCAGTACCGCGCCGGACTGCTGTGGACCCGTAACGGCCAGCACCTTGGGATGCACATTGCGGATAAAGTCCCCGTTATCCTTGGCCCCCAGACAACCGGTGACGACCACCTTGCCATTTTCATCGAGGGCTTCGCCAATGGCTTCCAGCGATTCTGTCACCGCTGCGTCAATGAAACCGCAGGTGTTGACTACCACCACATCGGCATCGGCGTAATCGCCTACCAGCAGGTAGCCCTCAGCCCGCAACTGGGTAAGGATACGCTCGCTGTCCACAGTGGCTTTGGGACAGCCCAGACTGACGAAGCCGACTTTCGGGGTTTTGCTGGGAGGATTGTTCAAAAGGTATTACTCACGCTGACGACTCCGGGGACGGCGCCGACAATGCGTTCCACCACCTGTTTGAGATCAATGACCGCGTTGGGACAGCCCGCGCAGGCACCCTTCATGCGCACCCGGACATCGCGCTGGATAATGTCTACCAGTTCAATATCGCCGCCGTCGCGCATGAGAATGCGGCGCACGGTGTGCACGGCTTCGGCGACCGCCTCGGGGTCGGGCAGGGGATCATCCGGACCATAACGCTTCTGACGGTCCAGTCCACGGGCGGCCATGGCCTGGGCATGGGCAATTTTGGCTGCGGCCAGTGGGTCCTGCTCTTCCAGAGCATCCAGTTCTTCTTCGCTGTAAAAGCGGATGGGGGCTTTGCTGTTCATGGGATCAATATAACATGCGCCCGCCATCGACGACGAGGTTATGGCCGGTGGTATATTGGGCGTCAAAAAGCAGATAAGCCACCGCCGAGGCGATATCCTGAGGATTCCCGACCCGCTTCAGGGCGTTGCGCTCCAGCAGTGCCTGTTTATCTCCATCCGGAGGGTCCTGGTTTTCTGCCCAGAGTACTACGCCGGGAGAAACACTGTTGACGCGAATATCCGGACCCAGTTCTTTGGCCAGAGAGCGGGTCAGCGCCAGCAGTCCCGCTTTGGTGACGCTGTAAGGCAAATAAGAGCGCAGGGGAATCTCGCCATGAATATCACCGATGTTGACTACGGCTCCGTGACTGCGGCGTAAATGGGGGGCTGCCGCCTGGGTCAGGAACAGGGGCGCACGCAAATGAATGGCCTCCATTCGCTGCCAATCCTCAGGCGTGATTTGCGCAAAAGGGCTGGACTGATAAATGGAGGCGTTATTGACGAGACCATCCAGGCGGCCGAAATGCGCCACGCTGGCGGCAATCAACTGAGCGGGAAAAGTCATAGAGGCCAGATCCCCGGCGATCAGCAAACATTCTGTACGGTATTGATGGCGCAGTTCGGCGGCCAGGGCTTCGGCATCACTGCGGGATCGCCTATAATGCAGGACCAACTGGCAGCCTTCGGCGGCCAGTTGTCGGGCGATGGCGGCCCCCACCCTGCGGGCGGCACCAGTGATCAGAATAACTTTTTCGGTAGCTTTCAAGAGGATTCCATGCGCCCAGAGCGTCCCGATTTTTTAACCCATTCCCAAGGAGGGCGCAAGGCCAGCCTGCCGGTCCCGGATGCGGCCGCGCAAGCCCATTCGGCGCTTTTGCTGGAACGGATTCGTGCCGAAATCCAGGCTGCAGGGGGCGTCATTTCCTTTCGCCGCTATATGGAGATGGCTTTATATACTCCGGGTTTGGGATATTACATGGCGGGGCAAAACCGTCTGGGTGCCGACGGCGATTTTGTGACCGCTCCGGAGATGGGTTCGCTGCTGGGCAGGGTGTTGGCACGGGTGCTGGCCCCGTTGCTACAAACGGATGCGCGCAGTGACGGTATCCTTGAATTTGGGGCAGGCCGTGGCTTTCTGGCGCAACAAATTCAGCAATGCCTGCCGATGATTCCTTACACGGTGCTGGAACTCAGCCCCGATCTGCAGGCACAGCAACGGGCAATGCTTCCCTCAGTCAATCATGTGCAGCAGCTACCCGCGCACTGGCGCGGCGTCATGCTGGCCAATGAGGTGCTGGATGCCATGCCGGTAGTGGTCGTCGAAACAGATGATCGGGATGTGTTGCGGGAACGCGCTGTGCGCTGGAATGGAGAAGGGCTGGAATGGGCCTGGATGCCGGAGCCTTATGGCATTGGGGCACTCGACCCCGGTCTGCTGCCGCTGATGGCGCAGTGGCCTGAACATTACCGTACTGAATTACACCCTCTGGCCACCGCCTGGATGCGGGAAGTGGCGGATTCCCTGCAGTCCGGGGCGTTGATCCTGATTGATTACGGCCATGAGGCGGGCGAGTATTATCATCCTCAACGTCAGACGGGCAGTTTGCGCGCCTATTATCGCCAACACTGGCTGGATGACCCGTTTTATTGGCCGGGATTATGCGATCTGACGGCCCATGTGAATTTCAGCGCACTGTTACGTGCTGCGCCAACGCTCGGTCTGGAAGTGGATTTTTATGGAAATCTCGCCCGTTTTCTGGTGGAGCATGGTCTCGCTGACGTTTATGCAAAGATGGCCGCCGGGCAGGAGGTCGCAGCCCTTTTTGCATTGAATAATGAAATCAAACGCCTGACCATGCCCCAGGAAATGGGTGAAAGCTTCAAGGTGTTGATTCTGAAAAAGAGAGAAAAAATATGACGATAAGCATTTACGGTATTCGCAATTGCGATACGATGAAAAAAGCTTTTGCCTGGTTGAACGCGCAAGGCTTGCCTTACGATTTTCATGATTACAAAAAAGCCGGAGTGGCCCTGACAGACCTGCAGCATTGGGCGACGCTGTGGGGCTGGGAAGCGCTGATTAATCGCAAGGGTACGACCTGGCGGCGCTTACCCGAAGCCGCACGTGACTGCCAGGATGCAGACACGGCTTTTGCCTTGATGATGGCGCATCCCAGTCTGATCCGTCGCCCCATTCTCATCAGCTGTGATCAGGGCGTGTTGGGCTTTGATCCGGAACGCTGGCTTCAGATCACCCGAGAGTAACGGACCGACTTTTGTGGCAGGTAAGCATCAAAAACCATACAGACATGACGGATCAGGAGGCGGCCTTGGGGCGTTACCTGCAACTTTTCTGCATCCATCTGAATCAGTCCGTCTTCTTCCAGTTGCTTCAGGGCGGGCAGGCAATCGTTAAAATGGGTTCTGAAATGGATGCCGTATTGCTGCTGTAGTGCCGCAAAATCCAGGCGAAAATCGCAGGTCAGCCGGTTGATGATATGCCGGCGCAGCAGGTCTTCTTCATTCAGGCGTATGCCCTTTTCCACGGGAAGATGACCATGATCCAGCCGCTCTCCCCAGGCATCCAGCTCTTTGATGTTCTGGCTGTAATTGGGGCCGACCATGGCAATGGCACTCATGCCGAAGGCGAGCAGGTCACTTCCCGCATGGGTGGAATAGCCCTGGAAATTACGATAGAGGCTTCCTTCCCTTTGGGCCAGGGTCAGTTCGTCTTCTGGTAAGGCGAAATGATCCATGCCGATATACACATACCCGGCTTGCTGCAGTGTTGAGATACTTTCCGTGAGAATGCGCAGCTTGTTTTCGGGAGAGGGAATATCCGTTTCCAGGATGCGCCGCTGTGCCGGAAAGCGTTCGGGGAGATGGGCGTAATTGAATACCGATAACCGATTGGGGCGGAGGGTAATCACTGCTTCCAGGGAGCGGGCAAAACTTTCCGGAGTTTGTAACGGCAAGCCATAAATCAAATCCAGACTGATGGAGCGAAAACCCAGGGACCTTGCCTCAGCCATCACTTCAGCCAACAGTTCCAGACTTTGTTCCCGATGTACGGCTTTTTGCACGGCAACATCCAGATCCTGCACGCCAATACTGATGCGGTTAAATCCGGATTCCCGGAGGCGCTTGAGGGTGCCCGGTTCCAGAGCGCGGGGATCAATTTCAATACCATATTCTCCCTGATCATCGGGGAGGAGCTGAAAATGCCGATGAATACTGTTCAGCAGAGTGGTCAGGTCATTCTGACGCAAAAAGGTGGGGGTGCCACCGCCAAAATGCAGTTGCTCTACCGGACGGCTGGCATCCAGATGCTTGAGATACAAAGCCATTTCTTTTTCCAGCCGCGCGACATAAGGTCCGCCCCATTCGTGATGACGGGTGACCACCTTGGTGCAGGCGCAATAAAAACAGAGGTGTTCACAAAAGGGAATATGAAAATACAGGGACAGTGGCCGAGCTTGATGGTTGGACGCCTGTAGCGCGCTGATCAGGTCGGTCTCGTCAAAATCGGTGTGAAAGTGCGGCGCTGTCGGATAAGAGGTATAGCGTGGCCCCGCATGATCGTAACGCCGGATGAGATCGGAATCGACAATCACGCTTTGTTCGGAATCAATGTGCACGGGGACGACCTCTGTCAGACAGGGAATTAGCTCAGATCATACGCCCTGAATATCTTTTACTCCAAGTAGATTTGCAGCCACACTGGCTCGGATTTCATCCAGAAAGGCGCGCATGTGCTCTTGTTCCGACTGCTCAGCCGTGGTGGCTGCCTGCAAAGTCTGCCAAAGACCTTGGGAACCCAGTGGCAGGGCGCGCACATAACCCTTTTCACCGTAGCTCCCCACCGCCCAGGAAGGGAGGGCGGCAATACCCTGACCGGAGGCGACCAGTTGCAGGATGATGACCGTCAGTTCGGCGTGACGCCGGCGCCAGGGCTGGATACCAGCGGGTTGCAGAAACTCCCGGAATAAATCCAGACGTCGGTCTTCTACCGGATAGGTGATGAGGGTTTCCTCCAGAAAATCGGCGGGCTCCAGATAAGGCTTGCTGGCCAGGGCGTGGCGAGGATTGACCAGAGCGACCACTTCGTAGGCAAACAGGGGATGCAGGACAATGTCCGCAGCCATGGCATCAGGAGCAGTCAGTACGGTCAGATCAGCCTGATGACTTTGCAGGAGGGGCAGAGGGTCCTGTTGAAAACCGGACACCAGGTCCATCTCGACGTCCGGCCAGTTTTCCCGGAAACGATCCATGGCCGGGGTCAGCCAGTCAAAGCAGGTATGACATTCCACGGCAATACGCAGACGTCCACTGTTGCCCAGTGCCCGGCGTTTAAGTTCTTCCTGCAACTGCCGCACGCGGGGCAGAACTTCCCGCGCCGCCGCCAGCAATTCTTCGCCGGCAGGGCTGAGGCGCAGTTGGCTGCCCCGTTCGCGGTCCAGAATATTGACACCAAATTCCGCTTCCAGACCCCGGAGCTGATGGGACAGGGCGGACTGGGTCAGATGCAGGCGCTGGGCTGCGGCAGCCAGACTGCCAAACTGGGCGACAGCTTCGATGGTGCGCAGGTGGCGGATTTCAACGGGCATGGCAGACTCGAGAATCAGGAGGTTTCAGAATGCATTGTCCCACGATCATCGCGTCCTGCAACATGTTTTAATCTTCGAAACGGCAGTCTGAGCGGGCCAAAGTCGCTGCAAAGCCCCAGGCCCACCGCCGTTTTTAGAATGATGGATTCCTCTTTCAACCTGTTTCTGTCATGATCGTTATATTTATATGGAAACAACGTCACAAAAGGTTCATAAAACTGTCATCATCTTGTCACATAGCCTCGTTATTATGCCCACAGTGTTGCAAAGAACCCTAAATCGAGGAGGTCACATGTTGAAGAAAAACCGCGTTGCCGTTGCACTGTTTGCTGCCCTGAGCGGCTTTGCTGCTGTCGCCCATGCCGACAGCAGTTCCACAGGAAATACCCTGGCTGACTTTTTTATGCACAGCAAGGTGGATGGACAGATTCGTTCTTACTA
This sequence comes from Acidithiobacillus sp. HP-11, assembly GCF_015100075.1. Taxonomy (NCBI): domain Bacteria; kingdom Pseudomonadati; phylum Pseudomonadota; class Acidithiobacillia; order Acidithiobacillales; family Acidithiobacillaceae; genus Acidithiobacillus; species Acidithiobacillus sp. HP-11. The sequence continues at coordinate 12,504 of NZ_JACKYY010000016.1, read as the reverse complement.
CTTTGATCGCTTTTTTGGAAAGAATGCCACAAATCTCAGCGCCTTCTCGCTGGGTGGCTACATTAACGTGCATACGCCTTCTGCGGCGGGTTTCAGTGCTGACGTAGGTTTTTATACAGCCAACAGTCTGGGCGCCAATCGCGTTAATCCTGATGTGACCTTGATGGGCAAGGCCGATTCCATCAATGCTTTGGGTCAGGCTTATCTGCAATATGCCATTCCCGATGTGGTGATGATTCGTGCCGGTAACCAGGAAGTGAACACGCCTTTTGTCAACGGTTCTGATTCCCGCATGATTCCGGCTACCTATCAGGGTATTTTTGCGCAGGTGACCCCTTACTGCGGCTGGAATATTTACGGCATGCGGATGTTCCGCTGGAAGAGTCGCACCTCCGGTGATTATTACCGCGATAACCTGTATTACAACACCGGTTTCGACGGTGACCCCATTTATGGTGGCGCCGCTGACCTGCCCGCAACTACGCCAGCTTCTAATGGTATTTTGGCGTTTGGTACAAGTTACAAGAGGTACGGTATCAACGCTCAGGCCTGGTATTACAACTTCTATAATTTTACCAATATGTTTTACGGTGATGCCAGCTATACCCTGAAAACTGGCATGGGGCTGGATCCATTCCTGGGCGGTCAGGTGGTACGCGAGTGGGATGCCAATAGTCGTCTTAATGGTGCCTACGGAGCAGGTAAAGTAGATGGTTTCCAGGGCAACGGCGTCAACAGCACTGCCTGGGGTATAAAAGGTGGTGTCAAATATAACCTGGATAACGCTATTTTCGGCAAAGGGGCACTGACAGCCGCTTACAACGAAATCGAATATCATCCTGGAGCCATCGGTGGTGGTGCCATTGTTTCGCCCTATACCGTCGGTTATGCGACAGATCCCCTCTATACCACTTCCATGATTCGTGGTCTGGTGGAAATGGGTCCCGGTCATGGCTTTAAAATTGGCCTGAGCCAGCATTTTCTTAACAACAGCTTTTTGTTCCAGACGGCTTACGCCCAGTACCATCTCCAGGCGGCAGGTTATGCTAACGATATCTATGGTGATCTGACTTACTTCCCCAAGGGCTTCCTCAAGGGTTTGTCCATTCGTGACCGGGTGGAAGTGGCCCATGGTGATCTTTCGACCGGCTACTTCATCTACAACCGCGTGATGTTGACCTACGCATTCTAAGCTGACGCATACTGCGAACCTCAGGGAGAACAATGATGATTGCCAAAAAACATGTATTACTCGCGGTAATGGTGATGGCGGCGGCGGGTTGTGCGGAAGCCCCCTTTCAGGGCTGTCCTGCCAACAAGGCACCGGTAGCGGCACCTGTGCCGGCCCCGGCTCCTGCGCCCGTTCCTGTTCCGGCCCCCATTGCACCGGTGCAGCGTACGGTTCTGCAGAGCAAACCCATTACCATCACGGGTATCAACTTCAAGCTGAATTCTGCCAAGCTTATGAGTCATGACATCCAGGTTCTGGATCAAGTGGCGGATTTTGCCCAAAAGCACAGCAGCGCGGTACTGGATGTCAATGGTTACTGCAGTAAGGTAGGCAGCTACGCCTACAACCAGCGTTTGTCAGAACAGCGCGCTGACAGTGTTGCTCGGTATCTGGAAGCGCACGGTGTGTCCCGTTCGCGGATGGTGCTGAAGGGCCATTCCTATAATGATCCGGTCGCCAGCAATGCAACGCCGCAGGGTCGTTTTGCCAACCAGCGGGTGGAAATCAATTCGACCATTCAGGTGGAAAAAACCGTCAACTAACGGTCAAGGTATCGCCTGAACATGTAACGATTTTACCTCTGCAATGCTCATGGCATTGCTCCTCCTCTCCTCGCCCCGCTCTGCGGGGCTTTTTTATTCCGGGTATTTCGGATTATCGAGAGGAGAGCTGCTGGAGAACCTGTTCGGGAAGCAGATCTTCCATGCAGCGGTGGTGCTTGAGAGGGCATTCTCTTTTGCCGCAGGGGCTGCAGGAAAGTCCCAGACGCAGGGCCACGGCGCCGGGTGATAAGGGCGGAGTCATTTGCAGGGGGGTTGATCCATAGAGGGCTATGACCCGGCTGCCGACGGCCCCGGCAATATGCATCAGACCCGAGTCATTACTGACGGTGATTTCTGCCAGAGAGAGCAGGTCGATGACTTCTGTGAGGCTGGTACGCCCACCCAGATCAAGCACTGTCGGGACAGCTTGCGCGATGGCCTGGGTGATTTCGGTGTCTTTCGGACTGCCGAAAAGCCACACCGGTCGTCCTGCCTGAGTCAGTTGCCGGGCCAGACTGATCCAATGGCGTACAGGCCAGCGTTTGGCCGGGCCATATTCTGCCCCGGGTGCGAGTGCCACCAGTCCTGCACCGGGATTTTGGATATTCAGACGTTGCAGCGTGACGGCAAGTGCAGCATGATCCACCATCAGACGCGGTGCGGGTAAATGCTTGGGTTGCGGCAAACGTCGTGGTAACCCCAGGGCCACAAAACGATCTACTGTCCGTGGCAGGCGTTTTTTATCCAGGTGGTGGCGGTCATTGAGCAGCATTTTTCGGGCATTGCCGCCAAAGCCGCTGCGGTTGGGAATCTGGGCCCAGTAAGGAACCAGTGCGGATTTCAGGCTGTTGGGCAAACAGATAGACCAGTCATAATCTTCTTTCTGGAGGGTTTCGGCGATACGGCGGCGTTCTTTCCAGCCCAGTTTGCCGTGGGGAATATCCAGAGGAATGCCGCGCCGCACTTCTGCTATGCGCGAGGCAACCGGCAGGCTGGCCAGCGGGGCAAGGACATCAATCTGCAGCTTGGGCCAGCGCCGGCGCATGACCTGCAATAATACTTGCGCCATGACCATGTCGCCTACCCAGGCAGGACCCACCAGCAGCAGGCGGGCCGGATCATAAGCCCGGGCCAGGCGGGTATTATGGGCGGCAAAGGCGTCTTCTTCGGCGTAAGGCGGTTCGATGGTTTCCGGTAAAGCCTCTGACATGTTCATTTGCCCAGAAGCATGATCAGCGCTTCCGCAGTAATCAGGATGATGATGATCCATTCCAGAACGGTCTCACGATTATGGCGACTGGCAACAATCATGATTTCCAGTCCTTCATGAATGGCATCGAGTTTTTCATCCAGGGCGCGGAAACGGCTGGTGAGTTCCAGATCGGCGGAAAGCTCCCGGGAGAGTATTTCCAGCCCTGGTGTTTCCCAGACAATGTCCGGATTATCCAGCACCGCAAGACGCGACAGGATTTCGGTGCGGGTCGCCGAGGTGGAGGCCAGAAAACGCAGATGACTACCCCGGCGTCCCGGAAGGCGACCGGTACGGGTGACCTCGGAGAGTAAATTCAAGGTGGTTTCCAGGAGGGTTTCGACGGCTTCTTCGTGAAGTTCGAGGGCGAGGCTTTGGGCCAGGCGCAAAGCCACCAGGAGGATGCGCTCTTCGTCCAGATGCTTGAGGGTTACGCCATCCCGGCCGACGGCATCCCGCTCACCGGTTTTAATGAATAATTCTTCGACTTTCGGATTGCTGATGGCGGTAAACTGGGCCTGGACGCTGGCAATAATCCGCGCCTGCAGGGCCGGTCCTGCTCCAAAAAAACAAAGCACCCCGGAACGGAACATGGCTACCCAGGCATCTCCGTCGCGGAGCAGACGGTGGGCGGGATTGTTATCCACCAGATCCATGTCGAAGGTTTCGTCCCAGTTTTTCAGGGCAATATGGCGTACGGGTTGAATGGCGTGAAGAATACTACTCATGCATTTATCCTTCGGGGAGTAATTTGCCAGGATTCAAAATGCCCTCTGGATCAAATAGTTTTTTGATGGCACGCTGAATGCTAAGATTTTCGGGGCTGAGTTCCAGCGGTAAAAATTCCCGTTTGGTAGAGCCGATGCCGTGCTCGCCGGAAAGCGTGCCGCCCAGGCGGAGGACCGTCTGAAAGAGTTTTTGCAAACCCTGACGGGCATGGCGCATTTCCTCATGGTTTTCGGGGTGCACCAGAAAATTGACATGAAGATTGCCGTTCCCGGCATGGCCAAAGCTGACAATGTGCAGGGATTGTTCTTGGGCAATGGCTTCAATGGCTTCCAGTAAATCGCGCAGACGACTGACCGGGACGACCACATCTTCGTTGATTTTCAGAGGGGCCATGGCTTTGGTGGCTGGAGACAGGGATTTGCGCGCCGCCCAGAGTGTTGCCGTGGCCTGGGCATCTGTGGCCTCCAGGATTTCCAGATTACCGTCTCCAGCAAGGGCCTGGCGCACGGCTTCCAACTGGGCGGGGATGGTTTCGCTTTCGCCGTCGACTTCGACCATCAACAGCGCCTGACTGGCAGCGGGCAGGTCTGTTGCGGCGCCCATACTGCGTACGGCCGCCAGGGCATGAGGGTCCATGAGTTCCAGGGCGCTGGGTGTATGTCTTTGTGCCATGACCCGCTGGACCGCCGCGCAGGCGCTGGCGGTATTGGCATAGGCCGCGCGAAGCGTGGCTTTGGCCATGGGCAGGGGCAGCAGGCGCAGGGTGACTTCGGTAATCAACGCCAGCGTACCTTCACTCCCCACCAGTAAACGGGTCAGATCATAACCGACCACGCCTTTGCTGGTACGCACTCCACAGCAGAGCGTTTCCCCGCAGCCGGTGACGGCGCGCAAACCGAGCACATAATCCCTGGTCACCCCGTATTTGACAGCATGCGGCCCCCCGGCATTCATGGCGAGATTACCACCAATCCGGCAATAGGGACTGCTGCCCGGATCAGGAGGATAAAAAAGCCCGTCCTGAACAACATGGTCATTGATGGCGGCGGTAATCATGCCTGCTTCTACCGTGATGGTCCGGTCTGCCGGGCTGTAATCACAAACTTCCTGCATGCACTCAAAACTGATGACGGCGCTGCCGGGTACCGGTTGCGCGCCGCCGACATTGCCCGACCCGGCCCCTCTGGGGATCAGCGGTAAATGATGGCGACGGGCGATGTGGACAATAGCCTGCACTTCTTCATGACTCCGGGGAAAAAGCACCAGGGCTGGGAGACAGCTTCCAGGGGTATCATCACGGCTGTAAATGGACAGGGTATCGCTGTCATCCCGAACTCTCTCGGTGTCGAGAGCTGCACGCAGTGCCGGAAGAATGACGGCGATGCTCATGGTCGGGAATTCCGGATTTTCTGTAAGAGGGCGGAGGTGCTGCGTTCGTGCCGGAAAGGAATGCTGAGCACGCGACCGCCGCGCGCCTGGACCTCGCGGGCACCGACAATGCGTTCCACCGGCCAGTCGCCGCCCTTGATCAGGACGTCAGGCTGCAGTTTTTCGATGAGTTGCAAGGGGGTGTCTTCATCAAAAGTGGTGACGAAATCCACGGACTGCAGGGCCGCAAGTACCGCCATCCGATCGTCTTCCGAGTTGATCGGGCGATCCGCGCCCTTACCCAGTCGACGCACGGAGGCATCGCTGTTCACGGCGACAACCAGGCAGGCGCCTTCCGCGCGGGCTTCGGCGAGATACTGGACATGGCCACGATGCAGGACATCAAAAACCCCATTGGTGAACACCAGTGGACGACGGTAAGTGCAGGCCTGTCTGAGCTGCTCATGGTCGTGCAGAATCCGTCCCGAAAATGACGCGACGCTATGGGGCGGATTTGCATTTTCGGCAAAGGCCGCGTCCACATCGCTGCAAAGGGCATGAATGATGACCAGATGGACTTCCTGGATGCGCGCTGTACTGGTTTCGGGGACGCGCAGTTCAATATCCGCCGCCCCCAGCAGGCCGGCAAGTTGTCCGCCATCCTTGCCGGTCATGGCCAAGGTCCACATGCCCCGAGCCCGGGCCGTACGGATGGCCTGCAGAACATTTTCGGAATTGCCGGAGGTACTGAAAGCTACCAGACAATCGCCGGGTCGGCCCAGGGCCTCCACCTGACGGGCGAATACCTGTGGGTAGGCAGAATCATTGGCAATGGCGGTCAAGACGCTGCTATCCGTGCTGAGGGCAACGGCGGGAAGGGCCATGCGATTACTTTCAAAGCGGTTGACCAGTTCGGAGGCCAGATGCTGGGCATCTCCCGATGAACCACCGTTGCCGCAACATAAAACCTGGCCGCCGTTCTGCAGTGTGGCTATCAGTCTTGCACTGGCGTCGGCGAAAGGTGCGGCGAGACTCTGTGCAGCATGTTCCTTGGTGGCGATGCTGGCGCGCAAGGCGGTATTTATCCGGTTAGGCATGGTCATGGGCTGGGCACTCTGAAAGCATCGCGAATCCACTCCGGCGCTGCGTCACCGTCAATGGCAATCACGTCAAACCGGCAAGGACGCAGACCATGCCGGGGATTACGCAATAAAAAATATTCGGCAGCGCGAATCAAACGCTGCTGTTTCCGATGGTTGACGCTGGCGGCGGCAGACCCTTGCCGATTATGGGTGCGCTGGCGCACTTCCACGAACACCAGCGCCTCATTATCGAGTACGATCAGGTCGATTTCCCCGGAACGGCAACGAAAATTGCGCAACAGCAATTTTAGTCCGGCCCTCAGCAGCAAAGCTAAAGCGCGATCCTCACCTTGCTGACCGAAATTTTGGCGCGGCGAAGGCATGCGTTAATTTAGCTGCCGGGTTTGGGAATGGCTGGTAAAGGCACAATAGCGCCATTCTCTACTTCCATCCATTCCATGTCACGCACGATGCGGCCCTCTTTACCAAAATGTAAGGTTCCGGTGGCGCCTTTGAGAGGCTGGCTAAATTGTTTGGCGAGGATTTTATCGGCAAGCTGGTAGGCATCCAGACCAAAAGCGGCCATCCGCCACTGCGCATCACTGGCATTGGGCAGGCTCGTGTGGAGGAGTGCAGCGGCCTGTGGCTTGGTCGTAGCCGGTTGAATAATCCAGGGCATATCCACGGACTCGATTCCGGAGAGATTTTGCGCATTGCTCGGGAGGGTGGACCCATGTAAAAGCGCCGGACTGAAAATCGGGATATGACTGTTGATGGAACGAATAGCAGAGACTGCAGCGTTGGCATTTTTGCTGTCTGCGACCAGGAAAACAAAATCATGCGTTGAGCTGGTCCCGCTGAGCAGTTGCTGCGCCTGACCATTCAGAGAATGACCAGGTAGATAGGTGGCGACTCCTGCGACACTGCCACCCAGTTTTTTCCAGGTATCAATAAAATCGGCCTGAATGGCAGCGCCACTGGAATCCTGCGGATACAACACGTAGACCCGTCGATAGCCTGCTGCATAGCCCTGATTGGCAATTTGACGCGCCGCAACATCCCGACTCAGACTGAAAGTATATAACCCCGGTTGTTGTACCCCGGCATCGGAACCCAGAGCAATAACCGGAGGATCTGAAGGTTTGCGTACACTGGCCACGGCATTGATGTCCTGCGGTAACAATGGCCCGACAAATATCTGGCAACCTTCCTTGACTCCGCGCTCAAAGAGTACGGCGGTATAACTGGGATTCCCGGTACTTTGCAGCAGCTTGACGGCCGGCCCGGAGGTCAGCTGTGCCGCCGTTTCCATGCCGGCACTGAGGGCCTGGGAAAGTCCCGCATAACTACCGGTGGAGGGAAGCAGTGCACAAATACTGCCCTCCTGACTGCTGGTAGTATCGGCGACGTTCAGTTCGTCATGGCTGGTAAAATTGATGGGCGGGTGGCCAGGATGCGCGGCCATCCAGGCATTGATAGCGGCTTTGCGTTGATCCGGATCAGGATTATGGCGACTGATCAGGGCAATGGCGAGCCATTCCTGTACCAAAGGATTACCACTGCGTCCCTGCCAGTTTTGAATGCGCGCCGACGAAACAGAGTCCAGAAGAGCATGAATACGCTGATGGTTTTTGTGGATGGCTGCGCCGCTGAGCAGGCTGTCCCGTTCTATCAGAAAATTCAGGGCGGTCAGTTCATGCCCCTCTTGCGTGTATAAAGTGGCCAGGGTTCCCATGGCCTCGGCCCGCACCTCCTGCGGTGTGCTGGCGATGGTCAGCAGTTCTTCCAGATTGCCTTTGGCTCTGGGTGTCTGTCCCTGATCCATCAATCCCTGGGCGCGTACCCACAGGGCTTGTCCCCGTAAACCGTTATCGTCATGTTCCAGGCGCAGGACTTCATTGGCGAGGAGTACCGCTACTGGAGCTCTGTTGCCCTGCAGGGAGGCTTGGGCAGCCTTCAGCAAATACTGGAGTTGTGTCTTGCCCTGAACGGCCGCCGCCGCCTTGATGTAGTCTTTGGCGGCTTCCAGGTCATGCCCCTCTGCGAGTAACGCATCTGCCTGCCGGGCACTTGCCGCTTCAGGAGCGTTTGCCGCAGTGGCTACGGGAGCCGGAGCGGTACTGAGTACGGGCTCCGGCTTATGTGGCATACTCGCGCAGGCGCTCAAGGCGGAGGCGACAGCCAGGGTGGCGGTCAAACGTGGCAACTGGAATAAACTGGTCGGCAGTTTCATGAGCAGAGTGTATGGAGAATGGAGCAGTGGTTCAATGACTGAAATGCATTCCGGGCTGTTGACAATTATCGCCACCCCCATTGGCAATCTGGAGGATCTTTCGCCACGGGCCGGGCAGGCCATTGCGGGTGCCAGCCTGATACTGGTGGAAGATCGCCGTCATGCCCAGCGCTTGTTCCAGCATCTTGGTGTACAGCCCAAAACCATGGCCCTGCACGAACATAACGAACGGGCACTGGCCCCGCAAATTGCCCAGCGCATTGCCGCCGGTGAGCAGGTTGCATTGCTTTCTGATGCCGGTATGCCGTTGATTTCCGATCCCGGTTTTCCCTTGCTGGCGTTGCTGCGCGAACAGCAGTTACCGGTCACCATTATCCCCGGACCCAATGCTGCTGTAGCGGCGTTATCCTTGTCGGGCTTGCCCAGTGATCGCTTCAGTTTTGAAGGATTCTTACCCGCCAAAGCGGGTGCCCGTCGGGCGCGTCTTGCGGCATTGCAGTCGGAATCACGGACCATGATTTTTTATGAAGCCCCCCATCGCATTGTGGCAACCATAACGGACATGGCCGAACTTTGGGGCCGGAATCGGCCTGCAGCGCTTTGTCGGGAGCTGACCAAAATCTACGAAGAATGTTTGCGCGACTCTCTGGGCGGGCTGCTGGAGCAACTGTCTCAGCACCCCGATAAGGTGCGCGGCGAAATGACCCTGATACTCGGCGGGGCACCTGAACAAGACCCGGGTGAACAGGAAGCGGATCGCTGGCTCGCCCCTTTGCTCGAGGAGTTGCCACTGACCCAGGCGGTGCGAATTGCTGAAGCGCAAAGCGGAATGGCCCACCGTCTTTTATATCGTCGCGCCCTGGCCTTGACTTCCGGGCGTGAGCCCGCTTAAATACGCGCTCTTGGCCCAGGTAGCTCAGTCGGTAGAGCAGAGGACTGAAAATCCTCGTGTCGGCGGTTCGATTCCGTCCCTGGGCACCATATAAATCAAACGATTAGCGATAACTGGTTCGACTACATCTAATCTACGGCTGTATCTTTTGATGGAAGCGATTCCGGCGAATGTGATCCTGGAGATGGTGCTTACACGCCACCCTGCTATAACCATCATAGCCCTCTGTACATAAGCTACATGCTAGTGCCCATCTGGCTTGGGCATGTCTTGGGCAATGCGCCATTTTCCCAGGATTTTCCCATGTGGGACCCTTGTGTTTACTGGCTTATAAATTGACAGAAAATCGGTTTGTCAATCTGGGGGGGGCTGTTAAATAACCGTTACCGTAACAATTTCATGGTGTTTTTCGCGTCTGCTGAGTCCCCACGTTACACTGAAAGCCAATCCTTGGGTTCATCCTAACAAAGGTACTAAAAGTCCCAGGGTTTAGCCCCCCCCAGTTAAGCTTCTGCTGAACGCTCATTCCTGAGCGCCTTTCCGGATCTGTTGGAAAATGGCGTTAGAAGGCCGTCCTGCCGATCCCCTGTTGGTCAATCACGTCACCAATGAAATGAGATCTGTTTTCTGTATCTTTATGTTCTTTAATGGGCTTGACGAAAACGTAAGGGGTTTTAAGTTTCGGGACAAGGAAAACGGATATTCTTTGGCACCCATACGCCCATTTGGGGGAGTGGCACGACGCATTCTCAAAACGACCGTTTTAAGAACATACAGAGTGTTTCCCCGAAACCCATGGTCCGAGACAGGAGAAATCACGGGGGATGCCAGAATGCTTGTGGCCCTTGTGAATTCAGGCTATTGCAGAGTTTCTTGTGGGACCTTTTGTACCTTTGTTGGGATCCACCCTCTGTTATGGCTAACGAGTTAAAAGCGTACCTGTGCGATCAGTCAGCAAAATTCTTTTCCTTCTTCACCCAGAACCTCGCTTATCCAGAAGTAAAACGGGACTATCCATAAGATCATCACAAGAGACTAACCATTCGAATGCGGGTGGGCCGTAATATTGGGGCAGTGATATCTGCAAGCTAAACCATATGACAACTGCCCGTATGCCAATGTAAAACGAATAAGGTAAGAATTAATCAAATATAAGATATAACGGTACGTCAAATCGCTCTCTAATTTTTTCAATTAATGATGGCTCTTTTACGTCACCCAGTATACGCTCTAAACGCATACGCGAAAGTTCAGCACGTTGAGCTTCATTCAATTCACACTCGTCTATTTAAAACGGGTCGATCCCGGCGAATTCATTTGATTCGGTAGTTTTATTAATTTCTTTCTTTTTCCAAAATATTCCCTTCATTTAAGTATCCTAGTCGACCATATCAGCTTATGATACAACTGCCTCAACTACAGTTAAAGGGGGCTGAAGTTAAAATGGAACGAAAACGTAATTTAAAGTACGTTAAGGTCGCTGCATAGCCTATATTTGCTAGTTTTTTTATGTCCCATCACCAGATGAATCGGTTACAGGGACCTCGGTCCACATATTGCAGATTTCAGGATGATCAAAACCGATGTGCGAATTTCAGCGCATGTCCATCATGCTTTTTATATTACTTTTGTACACAAGATTAGCTTTTATCCGAAACTGATCTTTTATGGACAGATTCACACAGAACTAGGCTCCAGATGCTTAACGTGCTTTAAATTCAGAGTTCTGAAGGGCCCCCAATTACACCGGAAAGCGACGAACAAGTTCCTCCTCGATTTCCCTTGGAGAATTGTTGGATAACGTCGCGTACGTGAGACAAATTGTTAAAGCTGCTCTGGATTTCGTCATCAGGGTCGTATGGACCACCCCAGACAAATACATATTCTTTGCCTTCGCCGTCCCATGGCGTTTCGTTCGCAGGGTCCTCGTAGCGATCAAGAAACCACCGCCGCATAGCAGCGATTTGAAGTTCCTTTGGGGCAGAAGCGATCCAATCATCATCCGGCTCAAAGAGACCACTATTGAAGCCGCCTGCTTCGGGAGGTAGCTGTGTCATGATTTACGTATCTTATGAATGTGCATCGCGGACGGGATTGGGACGTCTAACGTAAATTCGACTGCACTGTCAGTGCAGTAAAAAACTGAATGACCTCCTTGCGGACTTACCGGACATAATGCACCGTTCTGTCTCGTGGGCCAAAAATCCTGAAGGGCAGATCGCCCGGTTTTTGCTCGGTTCTTCTGCTACCCAGAAGTGCCAATTATGGGACATTACGCTGAGCCTATTCATTTTGTCACTCCAAAATGGCCTGTATCCTGGTTATCACTTCGTTGACTATGGACTCTGGGACCATCTCGACAAACTTGCTGTCCCTTGCCATAAGATCAACGGTGCGAGATTGGTTGCTCATCACTATCCCCTGTGTTTTTGTTCCAGACCCCATCAAAGAGACTGCAAATCCCGCGAATCTAGCTTGATTGCCACCTTGAGTGATGGGGCAGACCCAAACCAGGCCAGAGCGATTGAAGGCTTCTCTCGATACGATTAGCACGGGACGATGACCTTGCTGTTCACGGCCTGATGTCGGGCTGAGGTTTGCCTGCCAAATCTCCCCTCGCCGTGGCCACCGCATCAAATTTCTTCGATTCCTGCTGACGGCGCATCTATCCACTCACGCTCTTCGGCGCTTATGGGCTGAGTAAAGTCACACTGCGATAGTAATTCGTCCAAGGTGTAACGCTTTTGTGCTGGTCGTGCTACCAGTGCGCCGTTTTCGATCTCCAATGAGACTGCTTGACCTTCGCCGACGCCCCAACTCCGTATGGTCGTGGCAGGTATGCGTAGGGCCATGCTGTGCCCCCACTTCTGAATTTTGGTCTGATTCATGCGCGTCCCCTGTGCTTGACGGATAAACATTGTAGATTCAAATTAACCATTGCGCAATCTAAGGGAGGCCACTTGAAGGGGGTTGAACCACAAACCGCCGAAATTTCCGTCACTCCATATCCAGTCCATTGCAGGTTTAGTCTCGCAATAGCAGTGAGATGGTAATGTGTTTCGGCTTCCTGACGAAATGAGGGATAGCCGTGAAGAGCACTGTGCATGATTCTTTAAGTGCCGCTTGTCTGCATCCCCTGCAGGGTTTCGACCAGTAACTGATCCGCSGWSKMRACMCG
>NZ_JACKYY010000008.1:0-74279 GCF_015100075.1 Acidithiobacillus sp. HP-11 | reverse complement strand
CGTGGGCTCGGAGATGTGTATAAGAGACAGCTTCCACAATAAAGCGGGCCAGGTGCCCTTCTGGGAGCCAGTCGTCCATGGAAGGGGGCAGAAGATAATCAGTCTTGCGGTCAGTATCGAGGAAGTGGGCCATAAAATCACTCATCACATTGAATCGTAAGTAATTATACGATAATTTTAGGCAAAATGAAAGTCCGACAAGCTGCTAGGTGGTTCTGGTGGCGTCAGGAGCACCGTGTGAGGTTCAAAACCTTTGCCGAAAACGGCAAAAACAATTTTGTTCCAGTCTTTGATAAATATTTTTATGGGCATAATGCGATTACCTAATGCCGGATCAGCTAGGTAGACATGCTTTTTAGTCGTTTTCTCAAGGACGACAAAATGTTTGTAGCCCCCAAGATCCAAAAGAACAATAACGGGAATATGTATTTTTTCTAGTTCTGAGGGGGTGACGATATAGCCTTCACCTTTCAGCCCGATTTTGTCGACGTATTTTTTGAGATCAAGCATGGAAAAGCCAACTTTTTTGACTTCTGCCGGATTGCTCACGGTGAAAAGGCCCTTGATGACCTCCTCTTCGTCAACATTCTGACCAAATGCATATTTTAGGATGGTGGCCAAGGAAGCAGCCCCACAGGAAAAATCTGTATGTTGACGAACTACATGAATAAAATGCATGGCTATCATATTGGTGACGGGCATATGAATCACTCCAGCCCCAGGAATGATGCCGCCGAAGGCTGCTGCCCTGGCATCGTTACTTAGGGAGAGAGAACAGAAGGTCGCCACAATCAAGCTGGATAAAATTAATGGACGAATAGCGTCAGAACGCAACATAGCATCAGCCTCCTAATGAACTCTTGTAAACGCCACCCCCAGAGGGGGTGGCAAAGTCTTCATCAGTTATTGCGAGCTGGCAATTGCTAACGTATTGGTCTGTTGGTTACCGTTACCTGAAGCAACATTCAGGCTAATATTGCCCGTTGCACCAGTAAGTGTATAGCCGCTCACAGTGCTGTTGTAGTCAGAACAAGCGCTATTCCCACCATTGAAGTCAGCGACCTGTTCCACAGGCGCCGTAGCAGTGCCCATAGCCGCATTGGAAGCTACAGCCATGGCCAGCCCATTCTGCTGTTGGTTTTCTGCTCCAGCCGCGACATTAAGGGCAATGTTACCGCTGGCACCTTGCCCTGCATGACCGTTGATCGTTGCTGAATCCTGAACCCCAGTATCAGTGGGATCAAGATAGGTCATTTGTTGTCCCGCCGCAGCAACAGCTGTGGCCATGCTGCCCCCACCTGAACGGCTGATGGCGGTATTATTTGCCTGTTGATTGATGTCGCCTGATGCGATGTTGACGCCTACATTTCCTGATGCTCCAGTAAGAGCATTACCAGAAATGCTGGCGTTGTTGTCCAGGTCGGTTGAAATAACATATTGTGGATTGCTGGTTTCTGGAGCCGGAGCTGGGGCGCCTGTTAATCCCTGTAGGCTTCCGATTGCTGCATTGGCAGAGCCCTTCTTTACCGATGCAACGCTCAGGTTGTTACTCTGTTGATTACCCATTCCCGAAGCAATATTCGCCCCAACATTACCAGTCGCACCGCTCAGAGCATAACCTGACAGACCGGCATTGTTGGTCATATAGTAGTTTTCTAGGGAATACATTGAGGACATTTGCGAATTGGCCGAAGACGCATCCGCCATTCCATCTTTGCCGGAAACAATTGCCAATCCATTATGTTGCTGATTAAAAACTCCAGAGGCAATGTTGCTATTTATGTTGCCACTGGCTCCGCGCATTGCATTTCCAGAGAGCGAAGCATCATCTGAAGTATCACTAATCTGGGTGTCATAATTAAAATATGTGTCTTGGCTATTCGCTGCTACAGCATGCTGATTTTTCGTTCTCCCATTACTGCTGTCATTAGTAATGGCGGCAGCATTGCTTTGCTGATTCTGGAGGCCGGAAGCAACGTTCAGTGATAGGTTGCCAGAGGCATTTTGTAAAACACTGCCATCAACTGTTGCGGTAGTAGGTGAATCATATTTCATGCGCCCTACATTTAAGTGAGAGTTTTGCAAGCTATTGCTTACGGCTGAAGAGCTTGAGTCTGCAAAGGCCAGCGGAGAGAGGCAAAGAGCCGCAACAGCAATGGCAACAGGGCTTAACCTAGTCGAGATTTTCATGATATTCTCCTGAAGTGAAGTAGAACAGTAGTTGTAAGGTCTCTACTTACTAGTGAATCACCCCGGGCGCTATCCCGAGAGTGAAGCTGTTTGCCGAAGCATTGCCTGAACCAGCTACTTGATTGATTTGGGCAATGCCTTCAGCTCCCTTGAACGCTGTGGCACTAATGGACACAGAATTCAAATTCTTTAATTGCGACGTGGCTATTTGGTCGGGTTCAGAAGTTACACTCTGCGCCAGAATGCTGTTGTTAACAGGTTTATTGGCTCCCATTATGATACTAACGCTATTGGCCTGGGCATTAGCCACGCCGGCAGCCTGATTGATGGCAACAACGCCGTTGCTGTTTGCAAATGCACTACCACTAATCACACTGCTTGTCTGATTGTTATTGAAAGTTTGTTCGGGCAGCGCTACAGCGTTCATCGAATAGCTGGTGAGGGTCAGAAGCAATCCAACGAGTAACCCTGGCGTTATTGGTTTCATCCTCTTCACTCCTTGATGCAAAATCCTGTCACCGATTTGCAGTAATGCTGAGTATCTGCTGGTTATTTGCCCCACCCGTTTCAATAGTACTTTTCCCTTCCCCGGAGTGGGTTTCCATTTCGTCCCACAGAACGACGCTGTTATTATCGTGACTAACAGAAGGCAAATTGGCAGGAACACCCTTACCAGAAACCTCTGCTAGCATGTGGTTAGACAATGTGCCCGCGCTCCCGAGGATCCACGCCTGCTTACCGATTTTCAGAGTTGGGCTTTGAATATTGCTTTGTTGGATGAGTGAATACGTTGTTTGCAATCTGCCCGATTTATGCGCGGCACCTTCCGCTTGGGCAATACCTACAAAGAGTGAGCCGCATAACAAGCTAATCAATATTATTGAGCTCTTTGTTCTAAATGCTGTGCTCCAATCGGTTGCGTTCATATCAGCTGCACCAGTAAGAGAAGTTTTACTATCCGTTTAGCATTTATCGTACCTGAGTATAAAGTCTATAGTTATTAGTAGGTTAAATAATATTTCAAGGATGCTACCTAGTGTGTTTGTTATACGTCCGATACATCCTTGTAGGACTATTTGCGGAAAAGGCTCATTTTTTGTAAAAAACATAATGTAAACATGAGAAAAGCTTCATTCATCACGATTGTAATGTTTTTGTTACAGGCAATGCTCATGCGTTAGTGAATTTTGAACACAAAACCCGATTCATGGCGAGGAAGATGACAGGAGTGAATCACTGTAAACATACGGAGCTAACTCGGGCCACCCTATGGTGGCGCAAAACTGAGTAGCCGCGTTGGTGTCCCAGTTTTATGCCGCTTTGAGTGGCGCATGAACTAATGCTCCCGGCTTTACAAGGAGACATTTACTAATCTAATAGAGTGCCGGGGTACCACCACTTCTAGTCTTTATCAGACCTTCATCTGCCATCCTTTCGCCGTTAAACACGTTATGCCATTTTAATTTCTGCATGCAGCTAAAAAAACACCCTTGAGTCTTTCGCTCGAGGGTGTTTACGCATCATCCCACGCGGCGCGTCTCCATGGCGGTCAACGCAGGCACTTCTTCCGCCTGCTGATCTTCCTGCTGCACCGGAAAGAACTCTTCCACCACATCAATGCCCTCATCTTCCGTTTCTTCAAAGGCCCCGTTGCTGAGTCCCAATTTAGCTGCTGTTTCCAGAGCGTCCATGGATTCCATGGACTGATCCGCTTGTTCCCTGGCCTGCTTCAGCGCCTGTTGGGAGTTTATGCCGTCCCTTGTCGTAATGTCCACGTAGTAGACTGGTGCCCGATGGGACTGGGTGGTACTTTTTGCTCTGAGCTTCAGGGACAGCGGCAGATACCGTGCTCTGCCACCACTGACAGCGTTGAGATACTGTAAACGTGCTGCCAGTGTCCGGATAGAATTGTAGCCGGTAGTGCGGAACATGAAGCTGCCCAGATCATCCTCCTGTCCTTCAATCTGCACATTCAATCGCCCATAGGGTTTGCAGCCCAACTCTGCACCCAGCGCACAATTCTGGGGACCGGGACAGGTGATGGTTTTATATCCTTCCTGGGTGCTGCGTCTGGCCACTTCGCCATTTCCCACACAAAGCGGTCGTCCAGTTTTGCGATCAAACAAGCTGTATTCAGCCCGTAGATTCAGGTCCGGGTCATTGAAAAGCAGGTTAACCGGTATACTTCGGAGCTTCCCGCCTTCCTGTTGAGCCAGTAGTGTGTTGTGCAGGGGGTGCAGTATCCATTCGCCTTTGTGCTGTACCTGCGTAGTGATAGTAAAAGCATCATCCTTCTCGGGAAGACGCTTGCCGTTTTTCTCGACGACTTTGCCGATGGCGATCCGGCCTATGACCGGAGGGGTGATAGCGAGTCCTTTAATCATGATGGTTCTCCTGTTTGTAAGGTGAAGCGCCTGCTACCTGGTTTTTCTATCCAGTAGGGCGCAATGAGATCAGCCTGTTCCTGAGCCAGTCTTTTGGTGTCCAGAGTTCGGCTGGGTTTGCTACATTTCCAGAGGGCCTTGCCTTGGCTGAGCAAGGCACCTTCGGCATCGCCAATGGCTTCCTTGATGCGCTGTTCCAGTAACGCTTCCTGTTGCTCTGCCAATTTGCTGCGTTGTCTTGCGTCAATGAGAGCCTTGAATAGGGCATTCATTTCCGGCTTTTCACTGTAATCCACCAGCGTGGTGCTGTTCTGGGGATACAGAAGAGCCAAAGCACGGTGACTGGAATCAGAACCATCCGCTTCCGGTGGAGTATTGCGGACTACGTGGTTCCAGAAGACTGTTTCCAGTTCCAGCAGTTGCGTAATGCGGGTTTCATCCCGCTCTATACGGTAGATCCGGAATTCCTGACCACCGATCAGGACCGCGACATCAGCCCAACTTTTTCCCGTCACAGCCAGTTGATGCAGAACCTGGATTTGATAGGCCAAGGGAACACCTTCTTCCCATTGTCCCTGACTGCGTAGGCCTGCCGTTTTGATTTCCAGTATTCCGCCACCCTCCACAATCCGATCCAGATTGGCGAGCATGTATGGGTAGTCGGGATGCTGCAGGACGGCATTGACTCTACGTACTTTCTTGCCGGTTCTTTCGGCATAGACCTGCGCGACAATGGGTTCTAATGTGGTGCCCCAGAACACGACATCTTTACTGGATAAATCATCAGGTTCCTTTTTCCCAGTTTTTTCCAGCCACAATTCCAGCGGGGATTTGTAACGGGATACCCCAACCGCGACTGGGGCATCACTGCTGCCAATCCCCCGATTACGCCACTGGAGCCATTCTTCACGGCTCATGGCCTTGGTGGATACCAAACGGACTGCGCTCATAACAACCTCCACTTAAATTGAAAATGAAAAGACCCACAAAAATGCCCCTACCGGAGATCCCGGTAGGGGGTATGGGGTTTGTAAGAACTGCCGACAGAAAAATCCTTGTGGGTGAATCCTGAAAACTCAGGCCACAAGCTTTAACGCCTCCATCCAGGCTTTTTCCTTGATGCTGGCACCCTGACCAAACCAGGCTGAATCCAATCGGTTATCCCGACTGCGTGCCCGGCGGTGATGGTCCACATATTCCGTGACGGCATTGACCAATCCCCAGGCTGTACCTTCAGAAGAACTGAGGGTGCTGCCTTTACCCTGACCCGCATACAAATCAACGACGGCTTTCAAGGCTTTTTCATTGGGCTGTTCCGCTATGGGGGCATGGCGATCTCCCAGGACATTGATGAGATAGGCCGTTACATCAATGCGGTTGACCTTCCGGCTGGATAACGCCTTTGCCTGTTCTTCAAAAGTATCCCAAGCCGACGCACCCACACCCAAGGCATTCTTGACCACATCCGGATCAAACTGCGTGGAATGCGGAACCTTGATAGCACCGACACGATCATTGGTGGCCAGTTGCAGCGTGTTATTGCAGACCACCCGAACGGAAGTAAATTGGGCTGTTGTAGCCAGCGTGCCATCGCAGCTGGTGGCCAGCAGCAAATACCCTTTCACGCGGTCACCGCCCTTGAGTAGGGTTTCTTCCCCAGTTCTGGCAAGCGCCCAGAGCTTTTTACCGTCTTTAAGAACACCCGCCGTTTCCAGTTCAAAGCCACCCAGTGACACCAGATCCCGGTAGAATTCCAGAATCTCTTTCGGTTGGACTACCTTGTAACGGGGAGAGACTACCGATAAGGGAGCCAGCGTGTCCGACCGATACAGCACCTTGGCGTCAGGGTTGGGATGCACATTGAAATTGCTGCCGTTCCCCACCCGAAAGAGTACGTCCGTGGTTTTGATCTCCCAATCCATGCCAGCCGCTTCCAGCCAAACTTCCAAGGGCTGTTTATCGGGTAACCGATTCCCCAAACCGTGCCAGGGGGTTTCCCGTACAAAAGCCATGTTCTCAACTAAATGTGCCATGATGATCTCCTTAAATGCGTTCCAATAAATGTTCCAGCACTTGCAGCGCCAGTTTCAACCAGAAGCGCAACGCGCATAAAAAACCCATGATATAGCCCTCAGTAAAATGAGCATTATTGCTCCATGCTTCTTATACCAAGGAACCGGATATTCTTCTAAATAGAAGCGGATAAAGCTGACACGCTAAAATTACAGGGAGATAAAAGGAAGGTTGGAATAATCTTCCACGAAGCTCAAAAAGCGCAGGGTGACCATACTAAAATTGCTCTGCAATACCACGAAGCTCACAGTTGAAATCGTGGCCCTTGATTAACCTTTATTGATATGGAGTTAAATATGACGATTACAGAAACACCCAACGAACTGCATCAATTGGTGCATAAGCTCGGAGGACCCACCTTTGTGGCCCGAGAGCTGAAGATATCAGTATCCACCTTGCATGGCTGGATGAAGCAGGGGCAAGTCCCCAACATGCAGAAGTGGATAGAACTCAAAGAACTGGAAAAACGTATGCAGGAGGTTTTGAAATGAGTTATGAATATGACGATAGCTTGGACTATGAAATTTATCAGCTTTCAGATGTTGACAGAAATGTCTGGAGTGGGGTAAACACTTTCTATTCTAAAATGATAGAAAGTGAAGATCGTAATTTCTTGTGTCAAACTAGAGAGTGGTGGGAAGCGTTCTCACCCCATGCTGTAGTTAAAAACAACCAAACCGAAACTTATCACGTTGTTAATTGGCTTGGAGAAACAATGCATGAAGAAGGTTTGATTGGTGATGAATCAGAGACTGGCTGGATAATAACTGGAATAGAATCTTTAGATTTTAAAGTGCCTCCTGATTTTTTCCTTCTCACATTGGATGGCAAGTTTCTGGGGCGTTATGATATCGAAGATCAGTGGTTGCTATACAACGAGGAGGATGCTCCATGGCTTAGCAAGGAATATGCAGAAAGTTATATTAAGCGCTGGAAATTGTTGGTACTGGCCTGGAAGGCTAAGCTTCATAATGAAAAGTGCGCCAAGCTCATTTTTATTCTTGATTGAGCCTAACTGGGATGTAAATTTGGTATTCAATAAGTAGGATGTTGCATCAACTATCACATGGTAGTACTGGGTTGGACTGCAAACGTCTACTATGCGTCTACCAGCAATGAAAAAGGCACTTGGGAAAAATCCTAAGCGCCTGTTTTTATGGTGCCGTTGAGGGGAATCGAACCTCTGACCTACTGATTACGAATCAGTTGCTCTACCGACTGAGCTACAACGGCGTGGGCGCGATTGTACCTGTCATGGGGCAGCGCGACAAGAATCCACCCCGTACCCGCCCCATCGTGAAAATTACTCCGGTTCGTCTGCAATCAATTCCCGTCGATGTATGTAAAAACCTTTCAAATAGCTGCTTTCGGGCACAGCGGGATGGATGGGATGATCCATGTCCTGGGTGCCTTCGCCGATAATGGCGTAATCGCCTCTTTGCGCCCCAAAGGCAATCTGGCCGAGCAGCGTCTCGCGGTTGAGATGATGGGAGCAGGAGGCCGTGAACAGAATTCCGCCCGGCGCGAGCAGGCGCATGGCCAGATCATTGAAGCGTCGGTAGGCAATACTGCCTTCCTTGAAATCCTTTTTGGATTTGATCAATGCCGGGGGGTCGAGGACGATCAAATCAAACTGCTCACCACGGTCCCGAAGTCGGGCCAAAGCTTCCATGGCGTCATCGTGCATGATGCGAATAGGGGCTACCGCATTGCGCCGGGCATTTTCTTCCAGCAGGGCCAGAGCGGGTGCCGAGCTGTCTACTGCGGTGACTTCAAGCGCTCCGGCCTTGGCCAAGGGAATGCTGAAAGCGCCGAGATAGGCAAAGCAATCCAGAACGCGCCTACCGGGGGCATAACTCAGCAGGCGACGACGATTGGCGCGATGGTCGTAAAACCATCCGGTTTTTTGACCGCCGCGCGGATCCATCTCAAATAAGCAATCATTCTCCCAAATCTGCAGACGCTCCGGGACCTGTCCGAATAGAACCTCTACCCGATCTTCCAAACCTTCCAGACGCCGCGCCGTGCCGCCCGCTTTTAATAGTATGCCCGTGGGGTGTAAAAGTGCTTGCAGGGCGTTGGCAACCAGGGCGATGTCCCGATCCATACCCAGGCTGCCAGGCTGTATGACCAAGGTATCTTCATAGCGATCAATAATCAGGCCGGGCAGGCCATCTCCCTCGCCATGCACCAATCGGTAAAAAGGCGCGGAAAACAATTTTTCACGCATGCGCAACGCCTGGTGCAAGCGTTCCTGATAAAATGCTTCATTAATCAGTAGGTGGGGATCACGGCTGAGGAGGCGCCCGCAAAGGAGGGTGTGCGGATTGATATGCGCCAGGCCGATGGCTTTACCCTGGGCATCTTCTATTCTGCAGATACTGCCGGGGATCATTCCATGCAGAGGCGTTTTGGTGACGTCGACTTCGTTGCTGTAAATCCAGAGATGACCGGCACGCAAACGGCGGTCTTCCTTGGGGCGCAAGCGCAGAACAGGGTAATGGTGGGTGGCAGACATGATCAAAACCTATAGGAAAAGGAAAGTTGCCCCGGCATTTCGGGGGCGGGTAAGGTCCTGCATTTTACAGGTATTTCGTTGATCCGTATATTGAGCGCGCCGTGTATTTTATCCGGCGCCGTCCAAAGCCCGCCACTCAGGAGATTCTCTGTGCCTATAGTCGATAATATTCGTGCCATTCGTTGGGAAGACCAGCAGCTTTGCCTGCTCGATCAGCGCTTGTTACCACAACAGGAAATCTGGTTGCAGCTGGGTGACTATCGCGAGGTGGCTGTGGCCATTACGCAAATGGTAGTACGCGGGGCACCGGCTATTGGCGTGACGGCGGCTTATGCCATGGCATTGGCTGTGCAGGAAATGCGGCAATTTTCTGACTGGCAGCAGCGTTTGGCAGGAGCAGCAGCGGAAATCAAGGCGGCGCGGCCCACCGCCGTCAATTTAGCCTGGGCAACAGATCGTCAATTAAAGCTGGCGCAAGGTGAAAGGGCTGTTGACCGGGCTGCGGCATTATTGCTGCAGGCCGCCCATGACTTGCTGGAACAGGACATCGCCGACAATCAACAGATGGGTCGCCATGGCGCCGCCTTGTTGCCCGAGCAGGGCGGCATCCTCACGCACTGCAATACCGGGAGTCTGGCCACGGGGGGCTATGGTACGGCGCTGGGCGTCATCCGGGCGGGCATTTCTGCCGGAAAACAACTGCAGGTGTATGCCGACGAAACCCGGCCCTGGTTGCAAGGTGCGCGCCTGACCGCCTGGGAACTCCAGAAGGACGGCATTCCCTTTCACCTGAATGCGGATAGTGCAGCGGCTTATCTCATGCAGCAGGGGCTTATTCAGGCAGTGATCGTGGGCGCTGACCGGATTGCCGCCAATGGTGATGCAGCCAATAAAATCGGAACCTATAGTCTCGCAGTATTGGCGCAATATCATCAGATTCCCTTTTATGTGGCAGCGCCCTTAAGTACGGTAGATTTCGCCATGCCCGCCGGAGAAGGAATCATTATTGAAGAGCGTCCGGACAGCGAAGTCCGGCAGTGTGCGGGTCATGATGTGGCTCCAGCGGGTGTTAAAGTGCGGAATCCGGCTTTTGATGTCACCCCCGCTGCTCTCATCACGGCGATTATTACCGAAAAAGGGGTGGCCCGGCCGGACTACCTGCACAGTCTTGCCAATCTGCGTGGCTGAAACATGCAGACAGCATCCTGTTGTGGCATAATGCCGCGTTAAAATAATCAAGGATATCCGGTCTCCAGATGATAGAGTTCGCCAAAGAAACCATTCCCGTCAGTCTCGAAAAGGAAATGCGCCAGTCCTACCTCGATTACGCCATGAGTGTAATTGTCGGGCGGGCGCTTCCTGATGCCCGCGATGGCCTGAAACCAGTACATCGTCGGGTGCTTTTTGCCATGCACGAGATGAATAACGACTGGAACAAGCCCTACAAAAAATCTGCCCGCGTGGTGGGTGATGTCATTGGTAAATATCATCCGCACGGAGATACTGCCGTATATGACACCATGGTGCGCATGGCTCAGGACTTTTCCATGCGCTATCCCCTTATTGACGGGCAGGGTAACTTTGGTTCGGTAGATGGTGATAGTCCGGCGGCCATGCGTTATACCGAAGTGCGCATGTCGCGCATTGCCCATGAAATGCTCGCCGATCTGGAAAAAGAAACGGTGGATTTTGGCCCCAATTACGACGAGAAAGAATGGGAACCGCTGGTCATGCCAGCACGGATCCCAAACCTGCTCATCAACGGTTCGGCCGGGATTGCGGTGGGTATGGCCACCAACATCCCCCCCCACAACCTGACGGAAATCATCAATGCCTGTCTGGCCTTGGTGGATGATCCGCAGACCTCTGATGAAGCTTTGTTCGATCTGGTGCCTGCACCCGATTTCCCGACTGCCGGCTACATTCTTGGCCGGGCTGGCAGTATTGAAGCATACCGCAGTGGTCGTGGCCGCGTAGTCATGCGTGCGCGTAGCGAATTTGAAACGGACAAAAAAACCAATCGGCAGAGCATTATTGTTACGGAATTGCCCTATCAGGTGAACAAGGCCCGCCTGATTGAACGCATTGCCGAAATGGTCAAGGAAAAGCGTCTGGAAGGCATCAGTGACCTGCGCGATGAGTCGGATAAGTCAGGTATGCGCATTGCCATTGAGCTAAAGCGCGATGCCAATGCCGATGTGGTGCTCAATAATCTGTTCCAGCATACGGCCATGCAAAGCGTTTTTAATATCAACATGGTGGCTTTGCTCGACGGCGCGCCCCGGACTTTGGGTTTACGTGAACTGCTTGATGCCTTCATTCAGCATCGTCGGGAAGTAGTAACCCGCCGCACCATTTTTGAACTGAAAAAAGCCCGTGATCGTGCCCATATTCTGGAAGGTCTGGCGGTGGCTCTGGTCAACCTCGATCCGCTCATCAGTCTGATTCGCGCAGCGGCCAATCCAGCCGAGGCCAAGGCCAAAATGCTGGAGCGGGTTTGGGAGCCGGGGATGGTGGCTTCCCTGCTTACCGAGCGTGGCGAACCCTCTGACGGGATGCAGGCTGATGGTTATCACCTTTCCGAAACCCAGGCACAGGCCATTCTCGACTTGCGTCTGCATCGGCTGACCGGTCTGGAGCAGGATAAAATCCGTGATGAGTACCTGGGTTTGCTGGATCGCATTAAGGAATTACTGGAGATTCTCGGGTCCCATGTGCGCTTGATGGAAGTCATTCGCGAAGAGCTGGTCGCCATTCTTGATCAGTACGGTGATGTCCGACGGAGTGAAATTGTGGCCGATACCGGCGATATTTCCAATGAAGATCTCATTGCCGAAGAAGAAATGGTGGTGACCTTCACCCATGCCGGTTACATCAAAGCCCAACCGGTCACCGTATTTAATGCCCAGCGTCGCGGTGGTAAGGGAAAAATGGCGACGACCACCAAGGAAGAAGACTTCGTGGAGCGGATGTTCTGCGCTTCTACCCATGCCTACTGCCTGTTTTTCAGTAACCTCGGCAAGGTGTTCTGGCAAAAAATTTATCAGTTACCCCAGGCGGGTCGCGGTGCCAAGGGCAAGCCGATTGTAAATCTGCTGTCGCTGGCTCCCACCGAACATATTACTGCGGTGTTGGCGGTGCGCGATTTTACGGAAGGACAATTTGTGTGCATGGTGACTGCCCATGGGGTCGTCAAAAAAACCCCGGTCATGGATTATTCCCGACCGCGCAGTCAGGGTATTAACGCCATCAATCTCGATGATGGAGATCGTCTGGTGAGCGTCTGCCTCTCCGATGGGCAACGCGAAGTCATGCTCTTTACCCGTCACGGCATGGCGGTCCGTTTCCCGGAAGAAAAGGTCCGGGCCATGGGGCGTAATACCCGGGGTGTACGTGGCATTAATCTGGCAGAAAACGATCGGGTGATTTCTGCGGAACTGGTCGATGCGAATCAGATCGTACTGACAGCAACAGCCAATGGTTATGGCAAGCTCACCACGGTCGAGGAATATCGACGGACCAATCGCGGCGGTAAAGGGGTCATCGCCATTCAGACCAATGAACGCAACGGGAATGTGGTTGGTGCACTGGCCGTGGCAGAACGGGACGAGTTGATGTTGGTCTCCGACCACGGCACCCTGATTCGAATTGCGGTGGACAGCATCCGGCGCACGGGTCGTAATGCCCAGGGGGTGCGTTTGATTAACTTGGGCGAAGGCGAACAACTTGCCGGTTTGGCGCTTATTGCAGAGACAGATGAAGAGGAGGGGGAGCAGTCCGAACTGCCCCAGGAATAAATCATGAATCAGCCGGTATATAATTTTGGTGCGGGTCCTGCCATGTTGCCGCCTGCGGTGCTGGAGCAAGTGCAGGCGGAACTGCTGGATTGGCATGGTCGTGGTATTTCCGTCATGGAAATGAGCCATCGTGGTGCGGACTACATGCAGATTATTGCGGAAGCCGAGCAGGATCTCCGTGATCTCATGAACATCCCGGAAAATTACAAGGTCCTGTTTCTGCAAGGTGGTGCCACCCTCCAGTTTGCCATGGTTCCGATCAATTTGTTACGTGGGCATCACAAGGCCAGCTATGTGCAGACCGGCATCTGGTCAGAAAAAGCCTTGAATGAGGCGCGGCGTTTTGCTGAGGTGGAGGTTTCTGCGAGTAATGCCGATCGTCAGGCCCGTCTGGTACCGCCCCAGTCCGAATGGCAGGTCAGCAAAGACACTGCTTATGTGCATATTGCCGGCAATGAAACCATTGGTGGCGTGGAATTCGACTTTGTTCCAGAGTTGGGAGACATTCCGCTGGTCAGCGATGCTTCTTCCCATATTTTATCGCGCCCCGTGGATGTCAGCCGGTTCGGGCTGATTTATGCGGGTGCCCAGAAAAATATTGGTCCGGCTGGCTTGACCCTGGTCATTGTGCGTGAAGACTTGCTGGGACAGGCCCCGGCCAATACGCCCACCATGCTGGATTATGCCGTGCAGGCCAAAGAAGGTTCCATGCACAATACCCCGCCCACATTTGCCATTTATATGGCCGGTCTGGTGTTCAAATGGTTAAAAAAGACCGGTGGTCTGCAGGCTATGGCCGAACGCAATGCGCGCAAGGCGGAATTGCTGTATCAGTCCATAGACGGATCAGCGGGTTTTTATACCAATCCGATTGAACCGCGTAACCGGTCCTGGATGAATGTGCCCTTTACCCTGAAAAATGCCAATCTGGACAAGGTATTCCTGCAGGAAGCCGAGCTTCAGCACCTGCTGCAGCTCAAAGGTCATCGTCTGTTGGGTGGAATGCGCGCATCCATTTATAATGCCATGCCCGAGACCGGTGTGCAGGCGTTGGTGGATTTCATGCGGGACTTTGCCCGCAAGCACAACTAGGAGCGTTGCTTTTGAAAACATCCCCGCGCAGCCTGGTGGAATTGCGTGCCGCCATTGATCAGGTCGATGGCAAAATTCTGGCGTTACTGAGCGAGCGGGGCCAACTGGCCCACGCCGTGGGTGAACTCAAGCGCGCCGAGGGCGAAAGCCGTTTTTATCATCCTGATCGTGAGGCGGAAATCCTGCGACGGATCATGCAGGAAAATCCCGGACCTTTTACAGATGCCCAGGTGGCCAGCATTTATCGGGAGATTATTTCGGCAGGACTGGCTCAGGAAGAAACCCTGCAAGTCGCTTATCTGGGGCCGACAGGGACATTCTCGCAGATGGCCGCACAAAAACATTTCGGCCGTTCAGCATCTTTTCAACCGACGGCCAGTATCCCTGAAATTTTCCGGATGGTGGATGGCGGGCAGGCACAATTTGGCGTGGTTCCGGTGGAAAACAGTACGGAAGGTTCCGTCAACCTGACGCTGGATTTGTTACTGGATTATCCCCTGCAAATTTGCGGGGAAGTACAGTTACGCATTGTCCATAATCTGGTGGCTAATATTCCCATGGAACAAATCCGCAAGGTTTACGTGCATTACCAGACCCGCGCCCAGTGTCGACAATGGTTGGCTATGCATATGCCCCAGGTGGAACTGGTGGATGTTCCCAGTAATGGGGTAGCCGCAGAACGGGCAGTCCAGGATCCGCAAAGCGCTGCCATTTCAACCACTGTAGCTGCCGAAACTTATGCCCTGAATATCCTGCAGGCAGGCATTGAA
This sequence comes from Acidithiobacillus sp. HP-11, assembly GCF_015100075.1. NCBI lineage: Bacteria > Pseudomonadati > Pseudomonadota > Acidithiobacillia > Acidithiobacillales > Acidithiobacillaceae > Acidithiobacillus > Acidithiobacillus sp. HP-11. The sequence goes on along the minus strand of NZ_JACKYY010000008.1, from coordinate 59,455 downwards.
GACAACCCGGAAAACACCACCCGTTTTCTGGTCATCGGAAAAATTTTTACGCGTCCCACTGGTCAGGATAAAACCAGCCTGGTGGTGGCGGGCATTAATCGGCCGGGAAGTCTCCACGCGCTCCTGTCGCCTCTGGCCGATGCGCATATCAGCCTGACCCGCATAGAATCCCGTCCCGCGCGTTCGGCGGTCTGGGAATACGTTTTTTATCTGGATTTGTTGGGACATTGTCAGGATTCCGACTTAACTCCGGTTCTCGATGCCCTTGCGGCACAGTCTTCTTTTTATCGTTGTCTGGGAAGTTATCCCAAGGCGGTTTTTTAATGGCACTGAATTTTCTGGAGTACGCAGCTCCGGGTGTGGCGGATTTGCGTCCCTATCAACCCGGCAAACCTCTGGCTGAACTGGAACGCGAACTGGGCATTCGCGACGCCATCAAACTGGCTTCCAATGAAAATCCCCTGGGTCCCAGTCCGTTGGCGCTGGCGGCAATACGTGACGCATTGCCCGATCTGGCTCTTTATCCAGAAGGTGGCGCCCCGGAACTGCGGGCGCGCCTTGCGCAAATGCATGACCTGGATCCCCGGCAATTTATTTTTGGAAATGGTTCGGATCAGGTTATTGAAATGGCGGTCCGTGCCTTTGCCGGGCCAGGGACGGAAGTGATTGTGTCGCAATATGCTTTTGCCGCTTATGCCATTGCTGCACAGGCCAGTGGTGCGACGGTACGAACCGCGCCTGCTCGCAATTACGGACATGATCTGGATGCCATGACGGCCTTGCTCAGCGAGCGGACGCGGCTGGTATTTATCGCCAATCCCAATAATCCAACCGGCACGCAATTGTCCGGCGCAGCCCTGGAAACCTTTATTGATAGTGTTCCGGCGCATGCCCTGGTAGTTCTCGACGAGGCCTATCTGGAACTGATGGACGACGACAATTATCCCGATGGTCGCCAATGGCTGGGACGTTTCAGCAATTTGCTGGTAACCCGGACTTTTTCCAAGGCTTATGGCTTGGCCGGCCTGCGCTGTGGTTATGGAATGGGGCATCCGGACCTGATTGCCGTGCTTGAACGCGTCCGTCAGCCTTTCAATATCAACAGCCTGGCGCAGGTAGCTGCGCATGCCGCCCTGCTTGATACCCGGCATCTGGAGGCAACGCGCGTCAACAATCGCCAGGAAAGACAGGTTCTGGCGGAGGGGTTGGATAAATTTGGATTGACAATTCTCCCCCCTGCAGGCAATTTTACTGCCTTCGCCGTACCGGGAGGAGGGCAGAGCGTGTATGTGGCGTTGTTACAGCGTGGTGTGATCGTGCGCCCCCTCAGCCCCTACGGCATGCCGGATCATCTGCGGGTGAGTGTGGGCCTGCCGGTGGAAAATCAACGTTTTCTGAAAATGCTGGGCGAGGTCCTGTAATCCCATGATCGTCATCGTCAAACCACAAGCAAGCGCAGAGCAGATGGAACAGCTGCTTGAGCGGATTCGCCAATTCGGCCTGCAGCCTATGGTCAGTACTGGCTCGGAACGGACCGTGGTGGGTCTGCTGGGCGACGAACGCTTGTTGCCGGAAGGCGCCCTGGAATCCTTACCCGCAGTGGAACAGGTTATGCCCATTCTCAAACCCTATAAGTTGGTCAGTCGTGAATTCAAGTCCACCGATACCATCGTTGAGGTGCGGGGAATTCCCTTTGGTGGTAAACAAATCCAGATTATTGCCGGCCCCTGTTCCGTAGAAACGCCGGAACAGATGCGCAGTGCTGCAGAGGCCGTGAAAGCCGCTGGATGCCGTCTGATGCGCGGTGGTGCTTTCAAGCCGCGTACCAGCCCATATACCTTTCAGGGTGTTGGTGATGAGGGCCTGGACTATTTCCGGACGGCTGCTGATGCAGTGGGCCTGCCTATTGTTACCGAATTGATGGATGTCCGAAAAATCGACCTTTTTCTGGAAAAAGGTGTGGATATTATTCAGATTGGTACCCGCAACATGCAGAATTTTGATCTGCTCAAGGAAGTGGGGCGTCTGGATGTGCCGGTCATTCTCAAACGGGGCCTAAGCGCCACGGTCAAAGAATGGTTGATGGCAGCGGAATATATCGCCGCCCATGGTAATCACAAAATCATTTTTGCCGAGCGGGGCATCCGTACTTTCGAGACTTCCTACCGGAATGTGCTGGATGTCACGGCTATTCCGGTACTCAAGAAGGAAACCCACCTGCCAGTGATCGTCGATCCCAGCCACGCTGGTGGTAAGTCCTGGCTGGTTCCGGCACTTTCCAAAGCTGCCATTGCCGCTGGAGCCGATGGCTTGCTGGTGGAATCTCATCCCTGTCCTGAAGAAGCCTGGTGTGATGCCGATCAGGCACTCAGTCCTCAGCAGTTGATGACCTTGATGGATGATTTGCATAAAGTTGCAGCGGCCATAGGGCGCGAACTGTAAGATGCCGGAGATTCCCTTTCAGCGGGTGGCCATAGTGGGCCTCGGGCTGATGGGTGGCAGTGTTGCCAAGGCCTTGCGCGCTGTGGGGTATGAGGGTCAAATTCATGCCGCGTTGCCCAGTGCCGCTGCCGTAGCCGCTCTGCGGTCCAGTGCAGAACCTTGGCGGATTGAACTGGGTCATCAATTGCCGGAGGTATTGGTGGATGCCGATCTGATCCTGCTGGCCACTCCGCCCAAAGTCTTACTGTCCCAGCTGCCAGAGGTTGCGCGCTGGGCAGACCCTGCTGCGGTAATAACTGATCTGGCCAGTACCAAAAATACTATTGCCTGCCGGGCTACGGAAATTTTCGGGGCGCGCTTTGTACCGGGTCATCCGGTGGTCGGCAGTGAAATGACTGGCTTTCCGGCGGCGCGTGAAGACTTGTATCGTGCTGCACAAGTGGTTCTTACGCCACTGACAGGCCGGACGGATGAGCTGGCGCTGGACAAAGTCCGGCAGTTCTGGATGGCCTTGGGTGCCGGGGTGCAGGAAATGTCGCCCCAGGCTCACGATGCAGCGCTGGCAGCTACCAGTCACCTGCCGCATTTGTTGGCATATATCTATTTGGCCGGACTGGCGCCGCAGTTTCCCGGTCTGGAAAATCTGGCGGGTGGCGGTTTGCGAGATTTCTCGCGCATTGTCGATTCAAACCCCGCACTTTGGGCCGACATTCTGCAGGAAAACCAGCAGGCAGTCCGTCAGCAACTACAACAGTTCCAGGATAACCTGCGTCTGGTGGAACAATTGCTGACGGACGAAGCGATACCTGATCTGCAGACCTGGCTGGAGCGTGGCAAAACGGTTCGCCAACAATTTCATTTTCCACCGGTGCTTTCTGAATGATTACCCGCTACCTCGTCAAACCTGGCAATGCGCTCAAAGGCCGCTTCCCTGTTCCGGGAGATAAGTCCATTTCCCATCGCTCCGTCATTCTCGGTGCCCTTGCCGAAAACGTGACCGAAGTAGAAGGGCTCCTGGAGGGCGAAGACGTACTGGCAACCATTGCGGCATTTCGGGCCATGGGGGTCCAGATGGAAGGACCGGTAAATGGCTACCTGCGCATTCATGGAGTGGGTCTGCATGGCCTGAAAGCACCGCAAGTCCCGCTGGATTGTGGTAACTCCGGCACGGCCATGCGTCTCCTGTCCGGAGTGTTGGCCGGGCAGGCTTTTGCCAGCACCCTGGTGGGTGATTCGAGTTTGCAGAAGCGCCCCATGGGTCGGGTTTTGAAACCACTTACGGCCATGGGTGCGGATATTCAGTCGCAAGACGGTAAAGCGCCCCTGCATATTCACGGCAAGCCCTTGCAGGGATTGCATTATGAGATGCCGGTTGCCAGTGCCCAGGTGAAATCCGCTGTATTATTGGCGGGTCTATATGCCCGGGGCGAAACCTGCGTCACTGAACCGGCACCTACCCGGGATCATAGTGAACGCATGTTGAAAGGTTTCGGCTATGCGGTATCCCGACAGGAAAATCGGGCCTGCCTGGAGGGTGGCGGTCAGCTCACCGGGCAACGCATCCAGGTACCCGGCGATATTTCTTCGGCAGCTTTTTTTCTGTTGGGTGCCAGTATTACCCCGGGTTCGGATCTGCTGCTTGAAGGAGTAGGCATTAATCCTACTCGCACCGGAATCATTGAAATCCTCACCCGGATGGGGGCGCGGATTGATTTGACGGCCCTGCGCGAAATTGGCGGTGAGCCGGTGGCGGATATCCGGGTACGTTATGCCCCACTGCAAGGCATTGAGGTTCCACCCCATTTGGTGCCTTTGGCCATTGATGAATTTCCGGCCCTGTTTATTGCCGCCGCCTGTGCGAAAACGCCTACTACCATTTCGGGGGCTGAAGAATTGCGGGTCAAGGAAAGTGACCGTATTGCCGTGATGGCGGCCGGTTTGCGCGCTCTGGGTGTTGCAGTGGAAGAGCAGCCTGACGGGGCGGTGATTACGCCTTCGACGCTCTGTGGTGGGCAGGTCGATAGTCATGGCGATCATCGCATTGCCATGGCTTTTGCCATGGCCGGGCAGGTAGCCTCCGGAGATGTTGAAATATTGGATTGTGCCAACGTCGCCACCTCTTTTCCCGGTTTTCCGGCGCTGGCGCGTCAGGCAGGGTTGCGCCTGGAGGTTCTTAACGCATGAGCCGGATTCCTGTGGTGACGCTGGATGGGCCGGGCGGCGTTGGTAAAGGGACATTGGGACGCATGCTGGCGCATGATCTCGGCTGGCACTTGCTGGATAGCGGGGCTATTTATCGTGCCCTGGCGCTGGCGGCAGATCGATCAGGAATCGCAAAAGATGATGAAGCCGGCCTGGTTCGGCTGGCGCTGGAATTGCCCTTGCGCTTCCGGGGGGATGGCAACCAGACCCTGGTGCTGCTGCACGATGAACCGGTGGACGAGGCTATTCGTACCCCACAGATCAGCGCACTGACTTCGCAAATTGCTGTTATCCCAGCCCTGCGTACGGCTTTGTTGCAGCGGCAAAGAGACTTTGCCCGGGCCCCGGGTCTGGTGGCCGATGGTCGGGATATGGGTACGGTGGTTTTCCCGGAAGCGGTGCTGAAAGTTTTTTTGACCGCCAGTGCCGAAGAACGCGGTAAAAGACGCCTCAATCAGTTGATGGAACAGGGGATTAGTGCTAATCTCGCGAGCGTTGTGGCGGAAATTGCAGAACGGGATGCCCGGGATCAACAACGCAGTGTCGCGCCGCTCCGGCCCGCTGCGGATGCCCGAGTTTTGGATACCAGTGCGCAAACAGTCGTCGAAACCTATACGGTCTTGCAGGCGTGGGTAAAAACCGCGTTGCAGGAGAATTAAAACCGCCATTGATTTGGCATTGAGCTGTAATCAAAAGGGACACCTGCGGTGCTCCCGGTACATGAGGCCTATTGAAATTTATGACCACCCCTAACGCTGAAATGCTTGTTGAACCCAGTTTTGCCGAGATGTTTGAAGAAAGCCAGAGTACCCAGGGACTGAAGCCTGGTGAGTTGCTCACCGGCATCGTCACCCGCGTGGATAATGATTTTGTCATCGTCGACGTCGGCCTTAAATCCGAAGGACCCATTCCTGCCGAGCAGTTTCGCAACGCCGAAGGTGAAATCGAAGTCAAGGTCGGTGACTCGGTGGAAGTCTGTCTGGAACTGGTCGAAGATGGTATGGGTGAAACCCGTCTTTCGCGTGAAAAAGCCCGTCGTGCCAAGACCTGGGTCGACCTGGAAAAATCCTTCAATGACAATGAAGTGGTACATGGCTTCCTGACCGGTAAGGTCAAGGGTGGTTTCACCGTCAGCATTGATGGTGTCCGTGCCTTCCTGCCAGGTTCACTGGTGGATGTCCGTCCGGTGCGTGATGTGGCTTATCTCGAAGGCAAAGATCTCGAGATGAAAATCATCAAGCTGGATCGCAAGCGTAACAACGTGGTGGTGTCGCGCCGCGCCGTGGTTGAGCAGGAACAAAGCGCTGAACGTGGGGTGTTGCTGGAAAGCATCCAGGAAGGTGCCATCCTCGACGGTGTGGTGAAGAATCTCACCGATTACGGCGCATTTATTGATCTGGGCGGCATTGATGGTCTGCTGCATATCACGGATATGGGTTGGCGTCGCGTCAAACATCCCAGCGAAGTGGTTACCGTTGGCGGCGAAGTGCGTGTCCTGGTCCTCAAGTTCGACCGCGAAAGGGGCCGTATTTCTCTGGGCATGAAGCAGTTGGGTGAAGACCCGTGGCGTGACATTGCCCGTCGTTATCCCGAATCCACCCGCATTTTCGGTAAGGTCACCAATGTCACCGATTATGGTGCCTTCGTTGAAATCGAAGAAGGCGTGGAAGGTTTGGTGCACGTTTCCGAAATCGACTGGACCAACAAGAATATTAATCCGGCCAAGGCCCTGCATGTCAGTCAGGAAGTGGAGGTGATGATTCTTGATATTGACGAAGAGCGCCGCCGTATTTCTCTGGGTATCAAACAGTGTCTGCCTAATCCATGGGATGATTTTGCCCAGAACTTCCAGAAAGGCGATCGGGTCTCCGGCCAGATCAAGAGCATCACCGACTTTGGTGTATTTGTGGGTCTGGATGGTGGAATTGACGGCCTGATTCATCTTTCCGACCTGGCCTGGGATCGTACCGGTGAAGAAGCTGTGCGTGATTTCAAGAAAGGCGATACGCTGGAAGCTGTGGTGCTCAGCATTGATCCGGAACGTGAACGTATCAGTCTTGGCATCAAGCAGATGGAAACGGATCCTTTCATTCAGTTTGTCGTCGCCAATGAAAAGGGCGCGCTGGTAGAAGGTGAAGTCATTTCCGTAGACGGTCGTGGCGCGGAAATTCGCCTGGGTGAAGGGGTTGAAGGCCACCTGCCGCAGCGTGAGTTGAACAAGGGCCAGACCCTGGCTGCGGGTGACAAGATTGAGGTGGCCATTGCCGCCGTAGATCGTAAAAACCGCACCTTGACCCTGAGTACCAAGGCGCGTGATGTGGCCGTAGCTCCAAGTGCTGAAGAACAGGCGGCTGCTACCCAGCAGTATGCCCGCAGCGCGGCAACAGGTACCACCAGTCTGGGTGACCTGATTAAAGAGCAACTCAAGCGCAAGCAGGAAGAAGAGGGTTAATCGCGAAACGGCTCCCGGGATGCCCTTATTGAGTGTCCGGGGAGTCACTTTTTTTGGCGTCAGGCCGAAGTTCTTGCCGTCTGTCGTTTTTATGGTTTTCCAATCAGTGCTTATTTGAAGAAGCTAAAAATCATGACTAAATCTGAATTGATCAAAAACATCAGCGCCCAATACCCGCAGCTCAGTGTGCGTGATATTGAAATGGCCACCCGCCATATGCTGGATTACCTCAGTGATGCACTTGCTGAAGGTGAGCGCATTGAAATTCGTGGCTTCGGCAGTTTTTCCATGCATGTACGTCCAGCTAAACAGGGGCGTAATCCCAAGACCGGCGAATCGGTCATGGTCCCGGAAAAGCGGGTTCCACACTTCAAACCGGGTAAGGAACTGCGCGAGCAGGTCGATTATCCGGAGAATACATCCGGCAAAGCCTGATTGACCATTCTGGGCGTGGATTCTGCGGTTGTCCTCGTCCTGGGGATAGTATCAGGCTTTGCTGCCCTGCTGGGCTTCTGGCTGGGCCGTACCCAAAAAGCCCCCGCTGGCAAAGCCATCCCTCAGGTTTATATTCAGGGCCTGAATTACCTTCTGAGTGAACGTCAGGACGAAGCGGTAGAGGTTTTTCTGGAAGCCTTGCGCCAGCACCCGGAAAGTGTCGATATTCTCCTGGCCCTGGGCCGTCAGTTTCGCCGACGTGGCGAACTGGAAAGGGCATTGCGGGTGCATCAGTACTTATTGGAACAGCCAACCCTGGCTGAGGAACTCAGGCAAAGTGTGCTGTTTGAAATTGCCCGCGATTATTTGAAAGCCGGAATTCTGGATCGGGCAGAAAGCATTCTCAAGGAATTGCTCGAAAGTCAGCCCGCGCATACCGAAGGGCTTGCCACGCTGGCGGAACTCTATGAATTGGGTAGTGAGTGGGCTTCCTCTATTGCCATTCGCAAGCGTTTACTCCAATCAGGAATGTCCGAACAGCAAAAGGTAATTGCCTTGTTGTACGGTGAGCTGGCCGAAGAAGCGTTGCGCAGTGGGGATCAGTCTCAGGCACAAAAGTATCTGAATGCTGCGCGCCGGGAGGTTCCCGACAATCCGCGCGCACTGATGATTGCCGGGCGTCTCGCCTTTGACAAAAAAGATTGGCAGGGTGCTCTCAAATACTGGGATAAATTGCTGGCACTACCGGCTGACTCGGCGATTTTACTGGTGCTGGAGCCCTTTCTGCAGGTTTTGCAGCACATGGGGGGCCAGCAGCAGGATCATCTGCAGCGTTTGCAGGATCACTGTCGTTCGCCGCTGGCCATTAAACGCCTGGCAGAAGCTTTGCAGAAAATAGAGGGACAGGCAGCTGCCAGTAGTTTTTTGCGCAATATTCTGATCAAAAAACCTGATCTTCGGGTATTTCAGCTGTTGTTAAGCATGGACCCGAACGCTCCGGAAACGGAGCTGATCGAAAAAATGGCCCTGGCCGTGCGTCAGTGGCAACTGGAACCTGAACTGTTTCATTGTCAGTCTTGTGGTTATCAAAGTACGCAGTATTACTGGCGCTGCCCCAGTTGTCGCCAGTGGGGTGTCTTTTCAGGAGAGGAAAAGCTGTGAAATCACCACTTATTGTCGCGCTGGATTATGCAGATACGGCAGCAGCATTGGCTATGGCTGAACTTTTGGATCCCCGCCAATGCCGGGTCAAGGTGGGCAAGGAACTCTTTACGGCATCCGGACCCAAAGTGATTGAACAACTTCAGAATCGGGGTTTTGAGGTGTTTCTGGATCTCAAATTTCATGACATCCCGCAGACCGTGGCCAAAGCCTGTCAGGTTGCCGCCCGCTTGGGGGTGTGGATGCTCAACGTGCATGCCAGTGGGGGGAAGGCCATGCTGGAGGCCGCGCGGGAGGCTGTTGATGGGGTGACGGCTTCCGGGCATCAGCCGCTGCTGATTGCGGTGACGGTATTGACCAGTCTGGATGCCGATGCCCTGGGGCAGCTGGGTGTGCATGACTCTGTTAAGCTACAGGTAGAAAGGTTGGCCGCGCTCAGTGCAGAGGCTGGTCTGGATGGACTGGTCTGTTCTGCGCAGGAGGCTTCCCGGCTCAAACAATTGCATCCGGAGTTTTGTCTGGTGACCCCCGGTATCCGGCCCGCCCAGCATGGCGCCGATGACCAGAGGCGGACCATGACGCCTGGAGCCGCCCTGGCGGCGGGTTCAGACTATCTGGTCATTGGCCGCCCCATTACTGCAGCGCCGGATCCGGCAGAAGCTTTGTCTGCCCTGTTGGCTGCTTGCGCGGGATAATGTGTCCCATTTTATAAAATCAGACTAATGGAGAAACAAACTCAGTGACAGCAGATGAAGTAGTGGATTTATACAAAAATGATGGTGCCTTGTTACAAGGACATTTTTTATTGTCCTCTGGCTTGCACAGCGATACCTACTTGCAATCTGCAAAAGTGTTGCAGAACCCAGAACATGCAGAACGCCTCTGTGTCGCGATGGTTGCCGGTATTCCAGAAGCAGTCAGGAAGCAGATCCGTTGTGTCGTGGGGCCAGCCATGGGTGCCGTATTGGTTTCCTATGAATGTGCCAGAGCGCTGGGGGTACGCAGTCTTTTCACCGAACGTGAAAATGGCCAGATGGTCCTGCGCCGGGGCTTTGCTTTATCCCCAGGTGAAGGGGTGTTGGTCGTTGAAGATATTACTACGACCGGTGGATCGACTCGTGAATGTATTACTGCGGTAGAGGCAGCAGGTGGCAAGGTACTGGCTAGTTCTGCAATTATTGATCGTAGCGCGGGCTTCCAGGATTTTGATGGTATTCCATTTTATCCACTCCTGCGTTTGCCGGTGCGGACCTGGTCCGCTGAAGATTGTCCGCTCTGCGCGGCGGGTGGTGTCCCGGTGAAACCGGGCAGTCGGGGGCTGCGCTGACCTTGAGGGGCGGCGGGCTTGTGTTTATGATGGGTGTTTAGGCTTAGACAAAATGAAAAACAAGGATCAGTTCATGCAAATTTCCACACCGGAGGCTGCGCCTCTGGAACGCCACATTCATGTGACCATTCCTGCCAGTGAGGTGGAAAGTGGTGTCACGCAACGTTTACGTAACAAGGCCCGCTCAGCGCGTTTTCCGGGATTCCGTCCGGGCAAGGCACCATTGGCTATTGTTGAACGCCATTATGGTTCAGATGCCCTCATGGAAACCTTTGATCAGCTGATTAATGAGCGCTATTCCCAGGCCGTCCGTGAACAATCCCTGCGTCCCGTAGGGCGTCCCGAAGTGCAGGTTGAAAAAGGCGGACGCGGAGAAGACTTCGTGTTCACGGCGGTTGTTGAAGTCTATCCTGAATTCGAACCGCAAATTCCCACGGCTACGGTGATTCGCAAGAGTGCCGTTGTTACGGAAAGTGATGTAGATGCCACGATTGATATCATGCGCCAGCAGCGCCGTTTTTATGTTAAAACCGAGCGTGCGGCACAAAATGAAGACCGGGTTACGGTAGATTTCCAGGGACTTATGGATGGTGAACCCATGCCCGGTGGCGATGTGGTGGATTATCAGGTAGTCCTGGGCGCCGGACGGCTGCTCCCGGATATTGAACAGGGCCTCATCGGGCTTTCTGCCGGTGAAGAAAAAAGTGTTTCTGTACAGTTTCCTGCGGATTATCATGTGGCAGAACTGGCGGGCAAAAATGCCGAATTTCATCTCCAGGTCAAGGAAGTGGCCGAAGCACAGTTGCCTGAATTGAATGCCGAATTTGCTCTGGCGCTGGGTATCGAAGATGGTGATGTTGCCGTCCTGCGTCAGGAGGTCAAGGAGAATCTGGAACGCGAAGCCCAAAGGCTGAGTCATGCCCAGGTGAAATCGCAACTGCTGGATCTGGTGGTCGAGAGTAACCAGCCAGACCTGCCCAAACAAATGTTGGCCCGGGAACTGGAACAATTGCAGAAAGACCCCAATGCCAGTGCTGCTGGAGACCTGGAAAATATCTCCAGGCGCCGGGTAGTGCTCGGTCTGGTCCTCAGTGAAGTGGTGCGCCGGGAAAAGCTGCAGGCCAGTTCTGCCGAGGTGACGCAAGTCATCCGTGACATGGCCGAGCAATATGAGGATCCCGACCAGTTTGTGGCCTGGTATCGCAGCAAACCGGAGCAGCTGGAACAGGCAGAAGCCATGGTGCTGGAGGATAAAGTGGTGGCATGGCTTCTGGAGCGTGTTAAAGTGACCGAAGAGTCAGTGAACTTTAATCAGTTGATTGGCCGTTCTCCGGCAACCCCGGCGGCGTAAATCGGGTATTCAGACGAATGTGGCAGCGTCCCTTAATCGAGGAGCAGCAATGATGTGGAAACAAGCAGGAGAACCAGTTACGTCCGCCCCCCAGGGTTTGGGATATGTTCCGATAGTGGTGGAACAAACGGGTCGTGGTGAGCGGTCGTATGATATTTACTCCCGCCTGCTGAAAGAACGGGTTATTTTCATGGTGGGTCAGGTGGAAGACATGATGGCCAACCTGGTGGTAGCCCAGCTGCTTTTCCTGGAAGCGGAAAATCCTGACAAGGATATTGCTTTGTATATCAATAGCCCGGGCGGGTCTGTGACGGCAGGGATGGCTATTTACGATACCATGCAGTTCATTCGTCCCAAGGTGAGTACAGTCTGTATTGGCCAGGCCGCCAGTATGGGCGCCGTGCTGCTGGCTGCTGGTGCGGAAGGCAAACGCTACGCATTACCCAACGCCAGAATCATGTTGCATCAGCCTTCCGGTGGCTTCCAGGGGCAGGCGCATGATATCGAAATTCACACCAAAGAGATTCTGCGCATTCGTGAACGTCTGAATGATATTCTGGTCCACCATACTGGACAGAGTCGTGAACGCATTGAGCAGGATCTCGACCGGGATTTTTTCATGTCGGCCGAAGAGGCCCAAACCTACCATCTCGTCGATGCCGTGATTACCCATCGCGGCGATAACGAGACCGCCTGAAGCAGGCAGGAGAACAGCTATGGCTGGAAAGCATGAGGGAAGTGGCGAAAAGACCTTGTATTGTTCTTTTTGCGGAAAAAGTCAGCACGAAGTCCGGAAACTGATTGCTGGACCATCGGTATTCATCTGCGATGAATGCATAGAACTGTGCAATGATATCGTCAAGGACGAGATCCTGGATGATCTGCGCGGTGATCAGCCGGATAAGCTTCCGAAACCCATGGAAATACGCAAGACCCTGGATGATTATGTTATTGGTCAGGACAGTGCCAAAAAAGTGCTTTCCGTGGCGGTGTACAATCATTACAAACGTCTGGAGCATGGCGGTAAGGACAATGAAGTAGAACTCGACAAAAGTAATATTTTGTTGATTGGTCCGACCGGTTCCGGCAAGACCCTTCTGGCTCAGACCTTGGCGCGCCTTTTGAACGTGCCCTTTGCCATGGCCGATGCCACGACCCTCACCGAAGCCGGTTATGTCGGTGAGGATGTGGAAAACATCATTCAAAAACTGCTGCAGAAATGTGATTATGACGTCGAGAAAGCCCAGACGGGAATTGTCTATATCGACGAAATCGACAAGATCACCCGCAAATCTGAAAACCCTTCCATTACCCGCGATGTATCGGGAGAAGGCGTGCAGCAGGCTTTGTTGAAACTGATTGAAGGCACCGTTGCCTCGGTTCCTCCTCAGGGTGGTCGTAAACATCCACAGCAGGAGTTTTTGCAGGTGGATACCCGTCACATTCTGTTTATTTGCGGGGGTGCGTTTGCGGGCCTTGAAAAATCCGTTTCTTCCCGCATCGAAAAAGGCGGTATGGGCTTTAACGCGCCCCTCAAAAAACGGGACAAAGATGCTACTGCAGCCATGCTCATGCAGAATCTGGAGCCGGAAGATCTGGTGCGCTATGGGTTGATTCCCGAGTTTGTCGGACGTTTGCCCATATTGGCACTTCTGGAAGAGCTGGATGAAGAAGCGCTCATGTCCATCCTCACTGAACCCAAAAATGCCCTGATCAAGCAATATCAGAAAATGTTCTCCCTGGAGGGCGTTATCCTGGAGTTCCGTCCAGAGGCCCTCAAGGGGATTGCCAAAAAGGCCCTTGCGCGGAAAACCGGTGCTCGCGGCTTGCGCTCCATCCTTGAGCAGATTTTGCTGGACACGATGTACGAGCTGCCTTCCATGACCGGCGTCAAAAAAGTGGTGGTGGATGCTGCGGTGGTGGAAAGTGGCGGCAAGCCGCTTCTGGTTTATGACGATGCCATCAAGGTAGATATGTCTCATCCTGCCTGATACAAGCTGGGGGCGCGTTGAAAACTCGACCATGCGCCCCAATCTGCTTTCCTAATGATGGTTATCATCGAATTTCTGGAGTGAACCGTGGCGCAAATAGATAAAAGTCTCCTGGTAGAAGAAGAATCCCTGATGGTGCCCGTGCTTCCGTTACGGGACGTGGTGGTTTTCCCATATATGGTGATCCCGCTTTTTGTAGGTCGTGCGAAGTCTATCCGCGCACTGGAAGAAGCCATGTCAGGAGAAAAACAGATCCTGCTGGTTTCTCAAAAAAATGCGGCTGATGATGATCCCCAGCCGGAAAATATTTATCGTATCGGGACTTTGGCGACCATTTTGCAGTTGCTGAAACTGCCGGACGGAACGGTCAAAGTCCTGGTGGAAGGTACGGACCGGGCCAAAATCGTCTCTTTTTTGCCGGCTGACGAATCACTGCGCGCCCAGGTTCAGGTAGTGGTCAGTGGTGCTGCCAATGATCGTGAACTGGAAGCGCTGATGCGTTCAGTCAGCGCGCAGTTTGAGTCCTATGTAAAGCTCAACAAAAAAATCCCGCCAGAAATTTTGTCTACCCTGGCCAGTATGGATGATCCGGCGCGACTGGCGGATACGGTGGCTGCCCATCTCAGTCTCAAGCTGGAAGAAAAACAGGATATTCTCGAAAAAGCAGATACGCGTGTGCGACTGGAACACCTGCTGGGCATGATGGAATCCGAAATTGATCTGCTGCAGGTAGAAAAGCGGATTCGTGGACGTGTCAAGCGGCAAATGGAGAAAAGCCAGCGCGAGTATTATCTGAATGAGCAGATGAAGGCCATCCAGAAGGAGCTCGGCGATCTTTCGGAAGAGGGTGGTAGTGAGCTGGATGAGCTCGCCCGTAAAATTGAAAAAGCCGGAATGCCCAAAGATGTGCGGGCCAAGGCGGATGCCGAATTAAAGAAGCTACGGATGATGAGCCCCATGTCTGCGGAAGCGACGGTGGTGCGTAATTATATTGACTGGCTGGTTGGTGTTCCTTGGCGTAAACGCAGCAAAATTACTAAAGACCTTAAGCGTGCCAAGGCCATCCTCGATGCCGACCACTATGGTCTGGAAGATGTGAAGGAGCGGATACTGGAGTATCTCGCTGTGCAGGAACGTGTGGGTAACAGTCGTGGCCCCATTTTGTGTCTGGTTGGTCCGCCCGGTGTTGGTAAAACCAGTTTGGGCCGCTCCATTGCGGAAGCAACCAATCGCAAATTTGTGCGGATGTCTCTGGGCGGAGTACGTGATGAAGCGGAAATTCGCGGACATCGGCGGACTTATATCGGCGCATTGCCGGGAAAAATTGTCCAGAGTCTGGCCAAGGTGGCAACCCGCAACCCGCTGATGTTGCTGGATGAAGTCGACAAAATGGCGATGGATTTTAGGGGTGATCCGGCTTCGGCACTGCTTGAAGTGCTCGATCCGGAGCAGAATGCCACTTTTAATGATCATTACCTGGAAGTGGACTTTAATTTGTCCGAGGTGATGTTTGTTACTACAGCTAACACCCTGAATATTCCGGCACCTTTAATGGATCGTATGGAGGTCATCCGGATTTCCGGTTATACCGAAGATGAAAAAATCCATATTGCCACTAAGTATCTGCTCCCGAAGCAAATCGAGAAAGCCGGTCTGAAAGACGGGGAGATGCAGGTTTCGCAAACCGTAATTCGGGACATCATCCGTTACTATACACGCGAGGCGGGGGTGCGGAATCTTGAGCGGGAGCTGGCGCGCATTTGCCGTAAAGTCGTCAAGGAGCTCCTGCTGGACAAGAAGCGCACTAAAATTCAGGTATCTGATCGTAATCTGGACAAATATCTGGGTGTTCGGCGTTTTGATTTTGGCAAGGCAGAAAAAGAAAATCGTATTGGTGAAGTCACCGGCTTAGCCTGGACGGAAGTCGGGGGTGAATTGCTGAGTATTGAGGCTGTGGTTGTACCGGGTCGGGGTAAACTGCTGATTACAGGCAAACTCGGTGACGTCATGCAGGAGTCCATTCAGGCGGCTATGAGTGTGGTGCGTGCCAGATCGCGTGCGTTGGGTATTCCGGCTGACTTTTATCAGAATCGGGATGTCCATATTCACGTTCCTGAAGGTGCGACCCCCAAAGATGGCCCCAGCGCCGGCATCGGCATGGCCACGGCTTTGGTTTCTGCGCTGACCGGTATTCCGGTCAAGGCTACGGTGGCCATGACGGGTGAAATTACTCTCCGTGGTGAGGTTCTGCCTATTGGGGGCTTGAAAGAGAAACTGTTGGCAGCACATCGCGGGGGCATCAGTACGGTGATGATTCCTGCTGAAAACGAAAAGGATTTGCAGGAAATCCCCAAAAACGTGCGTGATGCACTCACGATCAAGCCGGTACGCTGGATTGACGAAGTGTTAGCGATTGCTCTGGAGACGTCACCAACACCATTGCCTGATGATGGAGAACCTCTACTGGGTGTTGTACCGCCAGTTAGTGGAGATAACGCGGAAGATAAAGCAACAGCCCACTAGATTACTGTTATCAGCCTCTGGGAATATGATTATTCTCAGAGGCAGTATTTTGTTCTGCTATCAACTTGTACTGTTATAATTTGTCATTGATTAATACGTAGACAGTCGCTAAATCACGACGAATATTGTCAGATAGATAGGGTCTAACATGTGAAATCATTTGTAGATTTTGTTGGTGATCTTGACAAGTGTTTTTTTACCCTGCTATAACCTCTACTAGCATTAGCTGATTCGTAGTTTTACAGAAGTGTCTGGGTCTATAACAGGAGAAAGAAATTATGAACAAATCCGAATTGATCGAAAAAATTGCAGAAGAAGCAGGTGTTACGCGTGCCGCCGCAGGACATACCCTGGATGCCGCTATTAAAGTGGTTACTGCTGCCTTGAAAGAGGGTGATCAGGTCACGCTGGTAGGTTTTGGTTCTTTCCTGGTTTCTGAACGCGAAGCGCGTAAGGGTCGGAATCCTGCAACAGGTGCAGAAATCATGATTGCCGCCAGTCGCACACCTAAATTTAAAGCTGGTAAAGCATTGCGTGATGCAGTAAACTAGCGCGTCTGGTTTGGGCGGTTAGCTCAGTTGGTAGAGCGTCGGCTTTACACGCCGAATGTCGGGGGTTCGAGCCCCTCACCGCCCACCACCAATTTATTGGGGTGGTAGTTCAGTTGGTTAGAATGCCGGCCTGTCACGCCGGAGGTCGCGGGTTCGAGCCCCGTCCGCCCCGCCAAATGAAGAAAGGCGCCCTCGCAAGCGGGCGCTTTTTTATTTTTAACAGCAGAAATTCTCTGCTGCGCTTTATAATCGTATCCAAGTTTAATTCGTGGTAAGAGTGGCTTTCATCAACCAGTAAAGTGGTCATATATACCGGAGCACCGTTTCGCGAGGATTGTAATTATGATGGATGTATTTCGTAATTTTGGACAATCATTTATTGCCAAAATAATTATGGTACTCATTGCGTTGTCTTTTGTCCTCTGGGGCGTTAGCGGCTATTTGATGTCCGGTAGTTCCGGACCTGCGGCTGTAGCCTCTGTAAATGGCCAAAAAATTACCGAAGCGGTGTTTCATAAGCGCTTGGAAGAAGCGCAAGAACGTTATAGTCATGTTTTTGGAGCAGCAACGGCTGCTAAAATGGCACAGCAGAGCAGCTTTGCCCATGATGTACTGAATGGATTGATTGATAATATATTATTGGGTACCGAAGCCAGACGCCTGGGTTTACAAGTTTCGGATACGGCCTTGGCCAAAAAAGTAGAAGCCATTCCTGCTTTTCAGGAAAAGGGCGTTTTTTCCAAGGCAAAATACCAGAAATTATTAGCCGCCAACGGAATGACACCTGCACAATTTGAAGGTATGTTGCGCGAAAGCATGCGGCTGGAGCAACTTCAGGTTATTCCTCAAATTGTTGCCAGTGCTTCTGATCAGGCAGCGACTGAAGTATGGGGTTGGTCGCAGGAATATCGGGATATCAAGACAGTGACCATCACTGATGCGCATTTTGCTGAGCAAGCCAAGCCGGATACGGCGGAAGTGCAGTCATTTTATCAGTCGCACTTATCTGAATTTCATTTGCCTGCTGAAGTTGAAGTGCACTACATAGTTATGGGACCGCATAATTTCCTTGGCGCGAACCAGACATCGGCGAAAGGCGTTACTGCAGCGGCTGCTTCCGGAAGTAAAAATTCAGAACAGGCTGATCAGGCTGCTGAAAATGCTTTTCAGGCCCAGGTTGAAAACTTCAAGGATCGCCTTTTCAGTAGTCCCGATGGACTTCAGTCAGTGGCGAAAGCATATCACTTAACCATTGAATCGAGCGGGCAGCTGACTGCTGGAAAACAAGCATCCAGTGGTCCCTTTTCTGATCCGAAAGCATTGGATTTGGCTTTTAGCAAAGCCGTATTGGCTGGTAAAAACAGTTCGGCCCTGACTTTGAAAAATGGAGATTTGCTGGCCGTTCATCTGCTCCATTATACCCCGGGTAGAGCCCAGACTTTAGCAGCAGTCAAAAATCAGATTGTGGCGCAATTAACGGTAGAAAAAGCCACGCAACTGGCTAAAAGCAAAGCAGAAGCCCTGCTGGCTTCGGCTAGGAAAGCCGGTAAGGTAGAGGTGTTGACTGCGGATGGTACTTATCCTGTCCAAGTCCATTTGAATGTCACCCGGAAAGATGCGCGGGGTTTGTCTCCGACTTTGCTGAGCGCAGCATTTGATGCCCCAGCTCCTATAAAGCATATTCCTTCCATGGGGATGGTTCGTGGGCAGAATGGCTACACGCTATTTGCGGTGACTCAGGTGATGGCGCCTTCTTCAGTAGCGGTCAATCCCAAGGTGACGGCTGAAATTCGTGCCTCACTGGAAGAACAACGGGGAAGATTGTTGTCGGCAGCTTATTTGCGTGATCTGCGCGATCATGCCAAGGTAAAAATCGACGATGCAAAGCTCGCGGCTGCGAGCAGCCAATAATTCTCGCTAAAGTATCCACGTCAATGATTCGCGTCTGAAGCGCTCGTTTCCACCAATTGCAGATGTACGCTAAGTGCTGTGGATTTGGCAGCGATTTCTCGATAAGCCAAATGGATGGGTTTAATGTTCAGGGGTTGTTTCAGGTATCTGCTTCCTGGCGGATCCCAGGGGCCGATCGCAGCGTGGCTGACGGTAACGGGTGTTCCATAATGGATGAGTCCGTACACTTTGTGTGCCGCGCTTTTGGGAAGCTCGACGCAGCCCGCACTTTGTGGAAAGCCGTAATTGGCCCGGGGATAAAAATGTACGGCACGGCCTCTGTCGAAATAATTGACCCAACGGATATCCGGGTCATCATAATGTTGGTATTCCACCCAGTGGTGATGATAGCGCGAATAATGCACGGACTGGAGGGCATAACCTGCCGACTTCGCGGCTTCATATAAGCGTATTTGCGCGTGGGATACTGGTATGGGAAAGCGGCCAACCATGGCGGTATGGGTATCACGGGCATAAATCGGCCAGGTCCCATCCGGAGTGGCATGCATGACGCCGGTATTGGCTTTGCTCTGGAAAATCCAGCCATGTCCGCCCATAAACAAATGAATTTCTTCCGGGCGGGGAAATTTGGTCACCAGAATCCAGGTCCAGGGATCCGGATCAGTTTTTTTTGCGTGTAACAGGGCTTTTTCTATGTTCAGGGGTAATCCACGTATGCCCATTCCGCCAGGTACTATCGGCAGATTATGCACAGCTTCGAACTGGTACAAGGCACCCAGTACCAATGGATTCCAGGGATCTTGCCAGGAATCCGATGCGGCAAGGGCCTGCAAGGCACGCGGGATTTTAAAGCGCCACTGGTAAGTTTTATGGATATGACCATGCACGCCCAGATAATCTTCCGGAATCAGCGGGAGATAATGGAGACGGATGAGAATACGCCGAATTTCTCGGGCTTGCAGGACCGTTGAGGATGCACTGGAAATTACGGCAGCAGTGGGGGGTGCTGATACCAGCATATCGGTTTTTCCCTAAGTGTTTGCGGTGGTTGTCAGTCAAATTCTAGATGACTGTTAGTCTTAAATCAGTACTTATAAGTTCCTTGTTTCATCTCCCAGGATTTACGCAGCTCCGGTAGTGGTCGAATCAGCAGTTTTTCCAGTTGTTGGATTTCTGGTTCGTAAAAAGTCTTTAAAAAATACAGAGCTTCCGCATCCATAGGCGGTTTGTGGCTTTTCATCAGGAAAATGTGGCGCCAGATGTAATCACCCCAACGCCGGGGGAAAAAGTGTTCGCCAATGCGGCGACTGATGGGATTACTGGCGAGGATACGCGCCCAGTTTCCCCGTGGCAGGCGATAGGCATTATGGATGGATTGCAGATTGATATGATTGATAGCCTGCGGATCAATCTCCAGAAACTCGCAAATTTTTATGAGGACATCTATCGGATTTTTTTTAAGGTCTTCCAGCAGGCAGATATGGACATTTTCAGTACCAAAACGCTGCTGGTATCTGGAAATCTGTGCGGCGTATTGGCCGAGTTCCAGATATAGCTGAGACACTCCCCAACCCTTGTCAGGGCGCGTCCAGTCTTTTTTCAAAGCGTCTAAAAATGGCAAGTCAATAACGCCTTCATTATAGTCCATGAGGTATTGGGCATAAGCACGCTGCACCGGATCGCGTAAAATGACAATAATCCGGGCATCCGGCCTTACTTTATGAATACGTTCTGCAGCTTCAGGGCACCATAAATAAGAAGGGCTAGCATCTCCTATGCGTATATAATTTTCGGATCCCCGGTACAAATGTTGGTATTCACGTTCGCTGGACACCCGCTGGATTAAATGATCCTGTTCGGGACGCGGATGGGCTTGGGTGAAATAGTGCGGTTCCTTCATGTTAGGCAGAAAAACCTGAGGATGCTGCTTCAGGTAGGCATAAAGGGAAGTCGTACCGCTTTTTACCGCACCAACAATATAAAAATTCGGCCAGATGAAGTCACGCATTACCAAGCCGCTTATTGTTCCACCGGATAAAAATCATGAAAACCCATTTTTTTCATGGCGGCGACAGCCTGTACGGCAGCAACGCCATCGGGAAGGGGGCCTACCTGCACCTTGTAATATTGTTGTCCCTTAACGAGCCCGGGAACAACCAGTACATCCCGGAAACCCGCAGCATAAAGACGATTTCGCTCCAGCGTGGCATGGTTTAATACCTTGAATGCGCCGGTTTGCAAATAGGTTTGGGTTGGCCCCTGAATTTCCTGGGTATGCATGGTTGTTGGGCTGGCTTCGGAATTATTTACCCCGGTCGGGGTTATGCTGGAGGGGG
This sequence comes from Acidithiobacillus sp. HP-11, assembly GCF_015100075.1. Lineage (NCBI taxonomy): Bacteria > Pseudomonadati > Pseudomonadota > Acidithiobacillia > Acidithiobacillales > Acidithiobacillaceae > Acidithiobacillus > Acidithiobacillus sp. HP-11. Next base: position 38,773 of record NZ_JACKYY010000008.1, on the reverse strand, counting down.
CGAGCGCGACAATCTGCACTGCCGCCGTGCCCTGGCGGGTCATCCCCAAGGCGCTGGCGGCTCCATAGGAGAGATCCATGCTGCGTCCATCCACAAAGGGTCCGCGATCATTCACCAGAACAACAATACTACGACCATTGCTCAAATTGGTGACCCGGGCACAGGTAGGGAGCGGCAAGTCACGGCTGGCCGCCGTATAAGCCCGGGGACGAAAAGGGGTTACCATGGATGTTTTGGAACCGGATTCCCAGCCATACCAGGAAGCCAGTCCACGCACATTGTAGCCGGCGGCACTTTGCAGGGGGTGATAAAGGCTTCCATGAATCTGATAGCTACGATTGTAAGCTGCGCGCAGGTTAGGAGTCGGCGCACTGCAGCTTGCCGCAGCCGCCTGGGCGGGGAGGTTGCCCTGAGTGGCCTTCTGGCTGACGCCGGCGCAACCACTGATCAGCAACGCAGCGATGCTCAGCACGCCATATAATAGGTGCACTACAGGCTTAATCATCCCGGCCGGATCCCAATAAATGAATCATGATTTCGCTGTAAATCCGCGACAAATCTTCCAGGTCTGCTACTGCCACACATTCATTGAGCTTGTGAATGGTGCTGTTGATGGGGCCAAGCTCAACCACCTGGCCGCCCAGTTGGGCAATGAAACGTCCATCAGAGGTTCCTCCACCCGTAGAAAGGCTGGCCGGATGACCGAGAATTTTTTTCAGGGCGTACTGGGTGGCTGCCACCAGAGTGCCGGGAGGAGTAAAAAAGGGTGGTCCCGACAATTGCCAGTCAATCTGATAATGGATTTGCGCAGCATCGAGAAGACCATGGACGCCAGCCTGTAGGGATTCCGGGGTGGATTCCGTAGAAAAACGGAAGTTGAAGTCGGCACTGAGCTGCCCCGGAATGACATTGTTGGCGCCGGTGCCTGCGTGAATATTGGAAAACTGTAAACGGGTGGGCGGAAAAAACTGGTTGCCCGTATCCCATTGTTGATCCACCAGATCGGCCAGCGGGCGAAAAGCCCGATGAATGGGATTGTCGGCCTTGTCAGGATAGGCTACATGACCCTGCACACCCTGCACGGTCAGACGTCCATTCAGGGAGCCGCGCCGCCCGTTTTTAATGACATCGCCCAGACGGTTTTCCGAAGAAGGTTCACCCACTACGCACCAGTCAATCTGGGTATTCTGATCACGCAGCCAATCCACGACGTGGCGGGTGCCATGGGTAGCAATACCCTCCTCGTCAGAGGTGATCAGAAACGCGAGACGGCCGAGGTGATCAGGATGTCGGGCAATAAACTGTTCAGCCGCCACGATCATGGCCGCCAGACTGCCTTTCATGTCGGCGGCACCGCGTCCATAGAGCATGCCGTCGCGAATGCTGGGGGTGAAGGGATCACTGTGCCAGGCTTCCAGCGGGCCGGTGGGCACCACATCCGTATGTCCGGCAAAGCAGAGGCAAGGCCCGGAAGACCCGCGTTCTGCCCAGAAATTCTCAACGCCACCGGCTGCCAGACGGGTCACCCGAAAACCCAGGGCTTCCAGCCGCGCTATCATCAGGTCCTGACAGCCGGCATCTTCCGGAGTCACCGAAGGTCGGGAGATCAGATCTTCCGCCAGGGCCAGCACGCTGCTTTTTTCCATGTACGGCTTCCTTCAGATATCTCGCAGAATCTGGTTAATGCCCACCTTGCTGAGCGTTTTGGCATCGACCTGTTTGACAATAACTGCACAGTAGAGACTGTAGCTACCATCTGGAGAGGGCAGGTTGCCGGATACCACAACCGAACCGGCAGGCACCCTTCCATAGCTGATTTCGCCGGTTGCCCGGTTGAAAATACGGGTACTGGCACCGATGAATACGCCCATGGAAATTACCGAGCCCTCTTCAACAATGACGCCTTCCACAACTTCGGAACGCGCACCAATGAAACAGTTGTCTTCAATGATGGTGGGGTTAGCCTGCAGCGGTTCCAGTACGCCGCCAATACCGACGCCTCCGGAAAGATGCACATTTTTGCCAATCTGGGCGCAGGATCCGACCGTGGCCCAGGTATCGACCATGGTGCCTTCATCCACATAGGCACCGATATTCACAAAGGAAGGCATAAGTACGCAGTTACGGCCGATGAAAGCTCCGCGCCGGGCGGTGGCAGGAGGCACCACGCGAAAGCCCCCGGTGCGAAAGTCGTTGCTGTTATAGTCGGCAAATTTGCCCGGCACCTTGTCATAAAAATTGGTCTCCGCACCAGAGATACGGCTGTTATCGTGAAGTCGGAAAGACAAGAGCACGGCTTTTTTGATCCACTGATGGGTCACCCATTCGCCATGACGCTTTTCGGCAACCCGAAGCACGCCTTTATCCAGCCCTTCAATGGTCTGGTGAACGGCATCACGCAGATCGGCGGGTGCCTGTTTGGGTGAAATTTCCGCCCGATTTTCCCAGGCAGCATCAATAATGGTTTCAAGACTCTGGCTCACGAAAGCTCCTTCACAAAGTGGTTCAAATGGAAAATGAAGATAATGGATGGGTTTCCAGAAAATGCCGAATCCGCTCCAGTCCTTCGACGCAGTCTTCATGACTGCCAACCAGGGCAATGCGCACCCGATCCTGACCGGGATGACAGCCCTGCGCCTCCCGGGATAAATAAGCTCCCGGCAGACAGCGTACATGTTCTTCAGCAAACAGGGCCTTCACAAAGGCTTCGCCATTTCCGACCAGCGGCCAGAGATAAAAGCCGCCAGCCGGGATTTCAATGGGTAGATATTGACCGAGAATAGTCCGGGCTGCAGCAAATTTTTGTGCATAACTGGCCCGGGTCTGGATGACATGGGTTTCATCCTGCCAGGCACTGATGGACGCTGCCTGAATAAAAGGCGGCATTGCGGCACCCAGATAGGTCCGATACAGGACAAAAGCCTTGAGTATTCTGGCATCACCGGCCACAAAGCCACTGCGCGCGCCGGGAATGCTGGAACGCTTGGAAAGACTGTGAAAAGCCAGCACATTGTCGAGGTTGCCGGTTTGTGCAGCGGCTTCAAGAATGCCAGCGGGGGCATCCGGACCAGTGTACAGCTCGCTGTAACATTCGTCTGCGGCCAGGACGAATCCATGCTGACGGGATTTCTCAATAAGCCACTGCAGGGTTTCGCAGGACAGCGTTGCTCCCGTCGGATTATGGGGTGAATTGATATAGAGCAGGGCACAGCGTGCCCAAACTGCTTCATCAATCGTTTTAAAATCGGGCTGACCATTTGTGCCACAATTGAGATAATAGGGTTCTGCTCCGGCCAGCAGAGCCGCACCCTCGTAAATCTGATAAAAAGGATTGGGCAGCAATACCAGCGGTTGCGGTTTGGCGCAGGCGGGTAACACGGCCTGGGCGATGCTGAACAGTGCCTCACGACTGCCATTGGCAGGAATGATCTGAGATTCGGGATTCAAAAAACCGGGCGGCAAATGAAAGCGTTGGCTGGCCCATTGGGCAATCGCCTGACGCAACCGCAGATCACCCAACACCTTGGGATATTCCGTCAAACCATGCAGATGCTCGATAATCGCTTCACTGACGATCCCTGGTGCCGGATGGCGCGGCTCGCCAATGGAAAAATCTATCAGTTCCCGGTCGGGAACTGTCACTCCGGCCAGTAACTGCCGCAACCGCTCAAAAGGATACGCCTGCAGGGTATCCAATAATGGATTCATGGAATGTGTTGTCATAGGTTTTGATTCTGGGGCATGGATGGCGTTTATGACAAGCCCTGATCAGCGACTGAGGAATTGAGACGCCACTCGCCAATCCCGATATAATCCGAAAAATTCTTGCCGAAATTCTCCATGGGACAGGTTCTCAGCAGACTTATGCCACGTATTATCATGCAGAACTTGCCAATCATGGCATTACTTATCGGCTCCAGCCTCTGGGGGGTTTTATGGCTGCCTTTGCGCTACTTTAATGTGGCGGGGCTGCATGGTGCCTGGTTGATTCTGGCCATCTATCTGCTGCTTGCTCTACCGGCAGGATGGTGGTCCTGGAAGCGTCGCGGGGAATTGCGGGGGCATCATTGGACCCTGATCGGGCTGCTGGTTTTTGGGGGCTGGACCAATGTGGCTTTTATGCTGGCACTGGTCCATGGAGAAGTGGTACGCATCCTTTTGCTCTTTTATCTTTCGCCGGTCTGGGCAATTTTTGCCGCCCGGATTTTTTTGCGGGAAGCGGTGGGGTGGCGTGGTGCTTTGGCTGCCGCCCTGGCAGTAGGTGGATCGGCGCTGGTTGTCAGTCATGGTCAGGACTTTTCTGTAAGTGATCTGAGTACCAACGATCTCTTGTCCATTTCCTCGGGTTTTGCTTTTGCCCTGAGCAACGTGGTGCTGCGCGCCGATGAGGCGCTGGGAGATATGCATCGTGCCACTTCGGTGTGGTGGGGTTGTGTCCTGTTGGCGCTGCCTTTTGTCTGGTTCCAACCCTGGCCCAGTCTTTCTCCAATGCAATACCCCTATTTACTGGGGTTTTCCTGGCTCTGGATTGCCGGCGCGACCTTGGCCATTCAGTACGGAGTGGCGCGCATGCCGGTCAGTGTGTCTGCCGTGATCATGCCCTTTGAGGTGATTGTCGGGGCACTGTCTGCCTGGTGCTTGGCAGGGGAAAAGCCCGGCTTGCTGGAAGTGCTGGGCGGCGTATTGATTCTGTCCGCCGCGCTGTTGCAAATCACCCGAAGCCAACAGCATCCGGTTTCATTGGGCGGTGTGGACATGGAAAAGGGCGGACTGCAGTAATTCACTACGGGTAATGATCTGATCAGCTTCCCAGTTTTCCGGGGGATGTTCCGCCTCCACATAACCCCAGCCAGCTGCCCAGCACTGCGTACCCGCCGCGCGGCCCGCCAGTATGTCGCGATGATCATCGCCAATCATGAGGCTTTGCGTGGCTTCGGCGTCCAGTTGCTGCAAGGCATGGCGAACTGGCAAAGGATCGGGCTTGGCACGGGCGGTGGTATCGCCACTCACGACGACGCCGGGGGCTGCTGGCAATGTCAGTGCCGTCAGTAATTGGTCTGTCAGAAACCCTGGTTTGTTGGTGACGATGCCCCAGGGGATTTGGTTTTCCTCCAGCCAGTGAAGAACTTGTGCAATGCCGGGAAACAGGGTGCTCTGTTCGCAAATCCGCGATAAATAGTCTTCCAGAAATATTTCCCGCAGGACCGGAAACTCATGGTCTTCAGGTTGCAGTCCAAACGCGACCCGCAATAATCCACGTGCGCCCTGGGAAGCTACCGGGCGCAGGTCAGCCAAGGGCAGGGCAGGGAGTCCACGACTTTCACGCAGCCGGTTGGCAGCCGCCGCCAGATCCGGTGCGGTATCTACCAGGGTACCATCGAGATCAAAAAGTACCGCAGCAGGTTGGGTCATTTTTGGGTGTGCAGGAGGTAATTCACCGTCACATCATCGTTCAGACGCGCTAAATGGCGGATAGGATCATAATGCATGCCTTTCAGTGTGCGGCTCTTTAACTGCGCCTTGCGGGTCATGGCAATGAGTTCGCTGGGACGAATGAATTTTTGATAATCGTGGGTGCCGCGTGGCAATAAACCCAGAACATACTCGGCACCCACAATAGCCAGAAGATAACTTTTGGGATTGCGATTGAGCGTCGCAAAAAAAGCATTGCCGCCGGGTTTCAGCAGTTTTGCACAGGCGGCAATAATGCCCGCAGGATCAGGGACATGCTCCAGCATTTCCATGCAGGTTACGACATCGTAGGACTCGGGCTGTTCCTCGGCCAGCCCCTCTACAGCCACTCTGCGGTACTGGACTTGCAGATGCCCGAGTTCGGCGTGGGCCTGTGCCGCCGCAATACCATCTGCTGCCAGATCAATGCCCGTAACGTGAGCACCCAGCCGGGCCATGGCTTCTGCCAGCAGACCGCCACCGGTACCCACATCGAGAATGTGCTTGCCGCGTAACCCCTGACAGCCCCGGGCGATAAAGTCTACGCGCAACGGGTTGATTTCATGCAGTGTCCGGAAAGGTCCGGCAGGGTCCCACCAGGTGCTGGCGAGAGCATCAAATTTGCTGACTTCGGCCTGATCCATGTTCATGTGTTTTGATCCTTGTCGCGAATGCGCTTAACCCATGCTTGCGCGCGGCTGAATAATGCCTGCTCTTCCCAATCCACCGCCTGACCCCGACGAATACGGATTTGGCCATTTACCCAGACGTGGGTAACCTGATCGCGTCCGGCACAGTAGGCGACCTGGGATACCGGGTCATAGACCGGGAAGGTGGCCGGGTGGTCGAGGGAAATGGCGATGCAATCCGCAGCCTTGCCGGGTTCCAGACTGCCGGTCAGGTCCCCCCAGCCGATGGCTTCGGCACCTCCCAAAGTAGCTGCTTCCAGAACTTCCCAGGCCGGGAAGGCCGTCGGATCGCCGCTGAAACCTTTGGCCAGCAAGGCCGCAGTGCGCAGTTCACCGAGCATGTCGAGATCGTTATTGCTGGCAGCACCATCCGTACCGATGGCTACAGCGATACCCTGCTCTCGAATACGGGCCACGGGGGCGATGCCGGAACCGAGTTTAAGATTGGATTCCGGGCAGTGGGCGATGTGCAGCCCGCTATCCCGACAAATCGTCAAGTCATCAGCGTCCAGTTGGGTCATATGTACCGCCAGAAAACGCGGATTCAAAAGACCCAGCTCCGCGAGCCGCGCAAGGGGACGCCGACCATGCTGAGCGAGACTTTCTTCCACCTCATGGGCGGTTTCATGGACATGCATGTGGACGGGCAGTTGCTCAGCTTCGGCCAGTTCTCTGGTACCCCGTAAACCGGCGTCAGCAACCGTATAGGGTGCATGGGGTGCGAGACTTTGACGGATCAGCGGCATTTGCTGCAGGCAGGGGAGAAGATCAGCCGCCGCTTGCAGGCAGGCATCGGCATTTGCGGCATAAGCTGTGGGGAAATCAATGATGACATGCCCGATATGGGCACGCATACCCATGTTCTGAGCACTTTGGGCAGCGGCTTCGGGAAAAAAATACATATCATTGAAAGTGGTGGTGCCGCCACGCAGCATTTCTGCGATGGCCAGTTCCGTACCCATGCTGACAAATTCCGGGCTGACAAAACGTCCTTCTACGGGCCAGATGTGTTCGTTCAGCCAGGTCATCAGGGGCAGGTCATCGGCGAGCCCGCGCATCAGGGTCATGGCCGCATGCGTATGGGCATTGACGAAACCGGGCATCAACACATGCTGGTCGAGGCTCGTGTTATCTGCTGCTGTATATGCGGCATGAATTTCGTCCTGTGGACCGATAGCGACAATGCGCCCCTGCTTGATGGCCAGCGCATGATGATGCAGCAGTACGCGGGGACGCACCGGAATGACCCAGCGCGCACTGATAATTTGATCGACCACTGGTTTTGCAGCGTGTTGTGATGGCACACCTGACCTCATGACCTGATATTTAGGGGTGCCTCATCTTAACACGGGGGCGCTGGCGTGAGGCAATTGTCCCGTTGCTTGGTCCTGTGTCGTTTTCAGCTTCAGCCATCCAGTGCCCGTTGAATGGCCCGGGAATATGCCCAGACCGTAGCTGAATAGTACACGCTGGGATTGTAGCCCATGATGGCGTAGAAATTGGGGTAGGCAATAAACAGTGTAGGACCTTCGGGAGTTTGCAGGCGAAGCAGGCCAACCGGGGTGTCAGCGGGTAAGGAAGAGGGTTCTTCCGGCTGAATTCCGGCGGCTAGCAGCTGCCCCAAGGGATGCTTGCCGTGCAGGAAGGCGGCAGCATCGACCCCGCCCGCACCAGCCACTCTGGCCATGACCGGTTGCCCTGGTTGCCAGCCATGGCCCAGGAAGAAATTGGCGGTAGAGGCCAGTACATCGGCGGGAGATTGCCAGAGATTGGGAAGTGGGCCGCCAGGAGGGTCATTCCAGACAATGCCGTAACGCAAATAACTGCTGGCCAGGAATTGCGACATCCCCATGGCTCCGGCTTCGGAGCCCTTCAGGGTTCCTGGTGACACCCCCAGCTTTTGGGCCAATTTCAGGGTTTCAGCAGTTTCATGCAGAAAAAACCGGCGGCGCCCCGGCAAAGCCAGCGAGAGGCTAAGGTTGCTGTTCAGCACCGAGAAGTTCCCCATGAATGAACCAAAACCCGTCTCAATGTTGAGAATGCCCATCAAAATGGTACCGGGAACCCCGTATTTCTGGCTGATCTGCTCAAGCAGGGCGCTATGCGCATTCCAGAATTGCAGCCCCCGATTGATCCGGTCTGGGTGCAGAAAACGGTCTCGATAGCGCCACCACGGATACGGAACGGATGGTTGCTGGCTGGGTGGCGGCGGGGTCATCAGCGCCACGGCACGGGCATTGAAGCGGGCATTTTGCAGGGCCGGAATGACATAGTTAGCCGGCAACCCGTCGTTTATCTGTAAATGACAGGCAATTTCCTGGAGTTGCTGTTGGTATTGTTGGGGGAAATTCGGAAAATAAACATCTTGTACGCAGGAAGCAGGCCGGGCAGAGGGCAGATTCTGCACTGGTTGGGAGGGTAAAGAATGAAATTCAGGTGCTGAGGCGGTGGATCTGGGCATGGTCTGGGCAGTAGGGTTGCTGACGGTACCTGTCGTGGGTGGAGCGACTTCGGTGGCACATGCAGACAGCAGGGTGGCCATGATAGTAGTGCTGAAAATGTTGCGGAGAACGGTTTTGGGGTGCATGTGCTTACTCGTTATGTTGTTGAAATCCGGATCAGATACGTGTTCAGTTATCGCGCATGGCCAGTAATTCTCTGGGCATAGGCCTGCGTACACCATCCAGACGTTCGGCCCAATAAGGGATTTGCAGGCTTTGCACGGCGACACCCTGGCGTCGGTTCAGTGCGCTGACAAATTGCTGCCCACCGATGTAAATCCCTACGTGCGAAAATGGTTGACCCATGGTATTGAAAAACACCAGATCACCAGGACGGATACGACGTAAGGGCACGGACGGCAGGGCAGCGGCCTGGGCAAAAGAAGTTCTGGGAATATCCACGCCAGCCTGCTCCAGCACGTAATGAATGAGACCACTGCAGTCAAAGCCGGTCTGGGGAGTGTCTCCTCCCCATCGGTAATCCTTGCCGATTTCCGAAATGGCGTGGACCAGAACGGCATCCAATGTGGTGGCTTCGGCGTGCTGCACATAATCCGAGGATTGCACTGGAGGCTGGGATGGGAGTGAGGAAGACGAAGGGCTGTTGGGGGCCATGCTGGCACAGCCACTGAGCGTCAATGTCAAAAACAGAAGAGTTATTCCCCCCCGTTTAAGGGGGCTTTTCGCAAACATAAAGTACTGCCTTGACATAGGCGTCTTCCTCATTCTTTTTTCTAAGGAAAGTAAATAGCCTAATTCTTCTGATTTGGCAAGGGAGGCTAACTACGGGAGATTAACTGCTGGTTGACCTGAATGGCCGCGATTGGTATTTTACGCGCTCTCTGGAACCGTTCGGCATCCAGGGCGGTTAGCTCAGTGGTAGAGCACTGCCTTCACACGGCAGGGGTCACAGGTTCGAACCCTGTACCGCCCACCAAATAAAACAATGGGTTACTTGTTAACCTGTAATTATCTCATGATGCGACTAAGGCGCAGTACGACGTGCTCATCTAGCTGACATTGTGGGTAGACGTGCCTATTGGATGACCTCCAAGTTGATATTCGGTTACAATCTAGCAGGAAATAATATTACCAACTATTCAACTGACGGTTTTTTCTGAGGATGTTGCTGATGACAACAGGTTATCCGGGTTTGCGCGCTTTGACTGCCAGTTTGCTGCTGGCGGGGCTCGCGGGTTGCTCCTCCTACATGCCTTACGCAGGACCGCGTGTCGGACCTGTGGAGAACGTGTCCCATAACAAGACATTGCGCGGCATTCAGCTGGTCAAGGTGGATTATGCCCTTGCCCATCAGATCCGGACTCGGGCAGATACGCCTCAGCTAAACCTGCTGCGCGACTTCAGTAACCCCAATCCGCGACTGTATACGGTGGGGCCTGGCGATACCTTGCAGGTTTATATCTGGGAGGCGCCACCCGCCATGCTTTTTGCTTCGGCCGGGGCAGCCAACAGCACTACGGGTTCCGGTTCGGTGATGACCTCCATTCCTGAGCAAATGGTGGGTAGTAATGGTGACATCATCATTCCTTTTGCCGGTAAAATTTCCTGTGCCGGTAAAACCTTGGACGATATTGGCGCTGAAATCCGCGCCCGTCTGAAAAATATGGCCCATGATCCCCAGGTGGTGGTCCGTCTAGTCAGCAACCATGCCCAGAGCATTTCCGTGGTTGGCAATGTGCGTAAAAGTACCCAGGTTCCGCTGATTCCGGGCGGGGTCAGCGTGCTGCAGGCGCTGGCGGCAGCGGGTGGGGTCGATAAACCGGTGAACAAGGTCACCATTCAGCTTTCTCATCAGGGGAAGGTGTTGCAACTTCCTCTGGAAGATGTCATCCGGCACCCCGAAGAAAATGTTTCCTTGCGTGCAGGGGATGTGATTACCGCACTGTATCAGCCGTTGCATGTGACCGTCATGGGAGCGACTACCCAGACCAAGGAAATTGATTTTGAAGCCTCGGGCATCAGTCTGGCGCAAGCTCTGGCCAGAGCGGGGGGGTTGAATGGAAATGAAGCCGATGCCAAGGCGGTATTCGTTTTCCGTCTGGAAAAACCCGACTTCCTCACCAATTGGCCAGAACCTCTGCAAACCAATGCCGAAGGGGAAGTGCCCGTGGTGTTCCGCTTTGACTTCAGCAATCCCGCCACACTCTTTGCGGCACAAGAATTCCCTATCCAGAACAAGGATCTGATTTATGTGGCCTCGGCACCTATTACCGATCTTCAGAAATTCCTGGGCTTGATCGTGCAGATTGTTTACCCGATCCAGGGCCTGAGTACGGCGGGCATCGTCAAGTAAGCATTTTATGGCAGATCTTGGCGAAGCTCCGGTTTATATAGATATCACCCGGCTTGTCCACCGCATGCGCAAGGGACGCATACCCACCGGGGTAGACCGGGTGTGCCTCGCGTATGTTGGTCACTTCCATGGTCGGGCACAGGCCATGATGATTCATAATGGCGTGGCGGTTGCCCTATCGGTAATCACTTCCATGACCCTGTTTGATACATTGCAGGCCTGGGCGCATGGGCAGCGCCATGGCAGCCTTGCCAAGACAGTTGGGCATATGCTGAAACTGCCCATCCGTCCGGTAAAATCCGGCAGCTGGGTTTTGAACATGGGCCACAGCGGGCTGGACCGCCCCAGCTATCTGGCCTGGCTGCGGCGCAAAAAAATGCGTCTGCTGGTGATGGCTCATGACCTGATTCCGGTGACCCATCCACATTTCTGTCAGTCCGATGCAACCCAGCGCCATGGAAAACGCCTGCAGGTGATTCTCGGGCAGTCGGCAGGTATTGTCAGCAATTCGCAGCACACCGCCGAGGCGCTTCGCGACTATGCAGAAAACATCAAAATGTCGATCCCGCCGATGGCGGTCATACCCCTGGGTACGCATTTAAAGCATGGCCCGCTTAATAGTCCCGAAGTTGCACCGGCAAGGCCCTATTTTGTGACGGTGGGAACTCTGGAACCCCGCAAAAACCATGCTTTCCTGCTCTATCTCTGGCAACGCATGATGGCGGAGTGGCGTTGGAATCATATTCCCCAATTACGCATTATTGGCCAGGTAGGATGGATGTGCGGCGATGTACTGTATGAATTGCAGCATAATGAGCGATTGAAAGAGCACGTCGAATTTCTTCCGCACTGCAGTGACGCAGAAGTGCTCGCGCATCTGCGTGGCGCTCAGGCCTTACTTTTCCCTTCGCATGCGGAAGGATTCGGATTGCCTTTGTTGGAAGCTCTGGAATCGGGAGTGCCGGTGTTGGCCAATCCGTTGCCCGTATTTGCGGAAATAGCAGGAAATATTCCGGAATATCTGGATACGGATGACGAAGCAGTCTGGCTGCAGGCAATTCGCGATTTCAGCGAGTGTGATCATGAACGCCGTCAACAGCAACTGCAGAGAATAAAAGGTTTTGTCGCCCCGACGTGGCCCGAACATTTTGAAAAATTCGAAAAATTTGTGAGTTTATTGTGAAAAAAGTTGCAATTATTGGCTATGCCTCCCGATTACCACAATGCCGGGATAAGGGCAGTTTCTGGCAACATCTGTTGACGGGAGATGATCTGATCACCCAGGTGGCTGAAGACCGCTGGGCGCAAGCCTGTCTGCAGCACCCGCAACGCAGTCATCCCGGCACGTCCGTCACTTTTGCCGCCGGTTCATTGGGGGATGTGTCGGGTTTTGATGCCGGCTTTTTCCGCATTTCTCCGCGTGAAGCGGCGGCCATAGATCCCCAGCAGCGCCTGCTGCTGGAAATGAGCTGGGAGGCGTTTGCCCATGCCGGTATCCGCCCAGAACTTCTGCGTGGCAGTCGCTGCGGTGTGTTTATGGGTCTGGCCAGTACCGATTATGCTTCGCGGTTGGCTGATGATCTGGCTGCCGTGGATGCCAATACTGCCACGGGCTCAACAGCCAGTATTGCCGCGAATCGGCTGTCCTTTTTTTACGATTTGCGAGGACCCAGTTTTGTCGTAGATACCGCCTGTTCTTCGACACTGGTAGCCTTTCATCAGGCTTGCCAGTCGATACTGCACGGAGAATCGGATCTGGCCCTGACCGGAGCCATCAGCCTGCATCTGCATCCTTACGGATTTCTTATTTTTTCCAAAGCTTCCATGCTTTCCAAGCGTGGACGCTGCCGCCCCTTTGATGCTTCCGCAGATGGTTATGTGCGCTCCGAGGGTGGAGGAATATTTATCCTCAAGGATCATGCGCAGGCGCTGCGCGATGGTGACCGGATCCTGGCCGTGGTCGCCCACAGCGCCATCAATACGGACGGGCACAAATCCGGTTTGACCATTCCCGGAGTCAATACCCAGCAAAGCCTGTTGGAACAAGCCTACGCCGCTGCAGGCATTGATCCCCGGCAACTGGATTATCTGGAAGCCCACGGTACCGGGACTTCCATAGGGGATCCGATTGAAGTGGAAGCCATTGGCAGGGCATTGGGTATCCATCGCGATGCCGATCAGCCACTACCCATCGGTTCCGTAAAAAGTAACATCGGCCATCTGGAAACCGCCTCGGGTATTCCGGGTTTGCTGAAAAGTATTCTGGTCCTGCAAAACCGTTTGATTCCGCCGACTATTGGGATAGAAACCCTTAATCCCCGACTGGCTTTGGATACCTACCACCTGGAAGTGGTGCAGCGTACGTGTCCACTCCGTGCTGAAGGCCCCTTGCTGGTTGGCGTTAATTCTTTTGGCTTTGGGGGAGCCAATGCCCACATCATTCTGGAATCCGCCAAAGCACCACGCCGACGCCGATCCCCGCGCTGGCGGAGTTCGGCAGATGGTCACAAACCGCTTTGCCTCAGTGCGTCTACGCCCTCTGCGCTGCAAGCTGTGGTCCGGGATTTTGCAGACTGGCTGGCGACGGCGGACCAGGACAAACTTTATGCGGCACTGTATCAGGCCAATTTCCGCCGGGCCTGGCTGGCGCAGCGCGTTATTTTCTGGCTGAACCCGCAGGAAGACATGGCCGCGCAACTGCTTGCCTTTGCTGATGGAAAGGGCGACAGCGTCGCTGTCCAGGCCATGGAAAAAATACAAGGTCCGGTATTTGTCTACTCTGGCAATGGGAGTCAATGGGCAGGCATGGGGCAGGCACTGCTTCAGGACCCGGTGTTCGCCCGCACCATCGCTGAGATGGATCACCACTTTGCGCCTCTGGCCGGTTATACGCTACAGGATGAACTGGCAGGATGCCTGGGTGATGATCGCTATATAGCCACTGAACAGGCGCAACCGGCTTTGTTTGCCTTGCAGGTCGGCATTACGGCCATGCTCCGTGCCGAGGGAATTGTGGCGGCGGCAGTTGCCGGTCACAGCGTTGGCGAGGTAGCTGCTGCCTGGGCTTGTGGTGCCCTGACCTTGGCCGAGGCGGTGCTGGTCATATACGAGCGGAGCCGTTTGCAGGGCCAGTCGCGGGGGCAGGGACAAATGACGGCAGTCGCGCTTTCTGCCGATGCGCTGATACCCCATCTTCACGATTGGGGTCTGGACCAGAGCATCAGTATTGCCGCCTGGAACAGTCACCGGGGTTCTACGGTCGTGGGCAGCAGTGCTGAACTGAGTGAACTGGAGAAAAAGCTTCGGGCTCAAGGCGTCGGCCATAAACGCCTGGATATTGATTACCCTTTCCATAGTCCCTGCATGGATCTGCTCCAGGCTGAACTGATGGAAGTGCTGCAGGGGCTGAAACCGCAGGCGACGCAAATTCCCTTTATTTCTGCGGTCAGCGGAACGGTGCTTGGCGGTGAAGCCCTGGATGCTGACTACTGGTGGCGTAATATACGTCAGCCCGTGCGTTTCCAGCAGGCAGCAGACGTCGCCCTGGAACAGTGGAATTTGTTCGTGGAAATTGGCGGTCATGCAGTGCTGCGCAGTTATCTGCAGGAGGCGATCAGCGCAGGGGGGCAGGAAGGACGAGTAATTCCTACCCTGCGGCGCAACGAGGATGATCCCGAAGCCATACGCCGGACATTGGCGGCCCTGTGGCTGGCGGGGGTCGAACCTGACTGGAAGCGGTATTTTCCGGTTCGCAGTACGCTCGTGGATTTGCCCGATTATCCCTGGGAACGGGAAAAACATTGGCATCAAACGACCCCGGAATCAGCAGGTACTTTATATCGTTATGCGGTGCATCCTCTGCTGGGGCATCCTGTGGCCGGACATCCGCATGAATGGGAACAAAGTCTGGACACGGCCCGCCAGGCTTTTCTGGCAGATCATCAGGTCGGGGATGGCGTGGTTTTCCCCGGCGCGGGTTTTGTCGAACTGGCACTGGCTGCAGCCCGGGAAAAACTGACTGAACGCCAGGATACCCGGGCCTGGACGGTGGAAGAGCTGGATATCCTGCTGCCGTTGCTGCTCGATAGTGCGCACAGCCGGATCGTGCGCGTGGAGCTTCAGGACGATGGTCATTTCCAGATTCGCTCCCGCAAGCAGATGGAAAACAACTGGGCCATTAATGCCAAGGGCCGGGTCCGTTTAGGGGCTACGCAAGGCGCGACAGAGCGCAGCCTGCAAAACTCAGGAAACCCGGCACCGACCAGCATGCCCGGTGCACCGGCAGATTTTCAGGGGGAAGAACACTACGCACGCTGCCGGGCTGCTGGCCTGCATTATGGGCCTGGGTTCCAGACGGTGACTCAAGGCTGGCTGCAAGGCACTACCATCCATGGGCAGTTGCAACTGTCCGGCAGCGCGATGTCAGAACCCTACCTGCTTCATCCCGCCTTGCTCGACGGCGCCATGCAGTTATTTGTGGATTTTCTGGCGCAAAGTCCGGTTCCGGCCGGTTGGGCGTATGTTCCCGTGCGTTTTGCCGGGCTCAGCGTCTTTGTACCGGGAACGCAGAAGCTGCGGGTTGTGGTCGAAGTGCTGCGCCACTCTCCCCAGTCGCTGCTGGCCCGTCTCAGCTTTTGGGGAGAAGCTGGCGAACTCGTCGCCTGCTGCGACAGCCTGCGTTTACGCCGGGTGCGACTGCAGAAGCCGGAAAAAGAAAAGCTCCGCTATGTCCAGTCGGTGCTGCGTCCCGTGCCACGTCCTGAACATCAGCATTTTGTCGCAGAACTGGATCAGCCGCGCATCCACAGCATTTTTGCCCGGCATCAGGCCGGACAACCCGCTTTGCAGCGTTATGCGCAAGAATATTCGCCACTGATTCATACCCTGTTACAGACTTATGCCGCCGAATCAGCAGGCCACAGTGATCCGGAATTGGCGGCGCACGATATCTGGCAGATGCTTTTACAGGATTATCCCGAGTTTTTCCCGATTACCCTGGCGGTTGGCCGCTATGGGCTGGGTAGCCAGGGCGAAGCTGCTGAGGATGCTCCCGACGGCTCTTTGCTGGCAGACCTGATGCCGGTATTGATGGATACCCTCAGCCCCTTGCTGGTGCGTTGTCTTCAAGATCTGCAAAGCCAGTGCCTACAGCAGTTATCTGCTGCGCACACTTTGAATTTCATGGAAATTTGCAGTGGCGAGCCGGAAGCCCTCGCGCTCTGGGCAGAAAAGACCGACCCGCGCATATCCCTATGGCGGGCTTATGTATCGGAAGACGCCGAAACCCGGGAAGACAAACCCTGGCAGTCCGTGCAAATCACTACAACTCCTTGCGCAGCCATGCATTTGATCTGGTTGCGTCTGGATGCCGCGCTGTCGGAACAGCATTGGCAGATGCTGGAATTTGCCGAGCGCTGCCTGGTACCCGGCGGGTTGTTGCTGGTCCAGGGAGTGGAACCCGAAAACTGGTGGAGTGAAGTGGATCCTGCGGCAAGCATTTTCCCCGCGCGAACGCAGATTCAGGACTGGCTGGAGCAGCGCGACATCGCCCTGAGTCTAACTTTGACAGCAGACGAAGCAGCGGGAGCTTATGGCTTTATTGCCCGTAAAAGCCCGGAGCAGTCAGCATTCCTCGAACAGATCCGTACCGAACCGGCTGCTGCGGTACTGCTCTGCAGCAGCCCCGACCATAATGGGGTAGAGAGTGTTGCCGCCTGTTTACTGGAAAACGCCCTGGCGTCTAAAGGGCTGGAATGCCGGCATTTACCGTGGCCGATAGAGGATAAGCTGCCGTCGTCCCCTGCACCCGCATCATCTGCAGAAGTTAAGCCGATAGCCGGAATGATTTTTCTGCCGGATTTTGCGGCTGTAGAGGATCTGTCAGCAGAAGGCGTATCAGCCGCCAGCAGGCTGCGCATGGACTGCGAACGCTTACAACAGGCGGGACTCTGGTGTCTGCGCCAGGACCCGGTCATCCCCTTGCTACTGTTGAGTGATGGCGGTTTGGGAGGGACTGCTTCTGCGACTGCCTTCAGAGCAACACACAGTTTGGGACAGGCTGGTCTGTGTGGTTTTGCCCGCAGTCTGCAAAACGAATGGTCAGAACTGAAGTTGCGCATTGTGGATTGGGGGCAGGGAAGTCCCGAGACCGTGGAAATGGTCGTTGAGGAACTCCTGAACCCCGGTCTCGAAACTGAGCTTCTGCTGGATGTTCAGGGCGGACGTTATATTTTGCAGGTACAGGAAGGCACTGCCCCGCAATTACAGCTGGCTGGTCATGATAATCCGCAAATCCCGACGCAACCCGTTCAGCCCGTACCCATCCAGCAACTCCAGTTTTCCCTGCCCGGCCAGCTCCGCCATTTGCAGTGGGTAGACGTACCAGAGCGGACTCCCGAGGCGCATGAGGTAGAAATTGCCGTTGACAGTACCGGGCTGAATTTTCGCGATGTCATGTATGCCCTGGGTTTACTGGCGGATGAAGCCCTGGAAAATGGTTTCTCCGGTCCCACGCTGGGCCTGGAATTTGCGGGCAGAATCCGGCGGGTAGGGGTTGCTGTGACACAATGGCAGGTAGGCGACGCAGTGCTGGGCTTTGCCCCGGCCAGTTTCAGCACACGCCTGATCACGTCGGAGCAGGCCATTACCCGCATCCCCGAAGGCCTGTCCATGCGTGCCGCCGCTACTATTCCCACGGTTTTCCTGACCGCATGGTATGCGTTGCACACGCTGGCCCAGTTGCAGGCTGGCGAAAAAGTCCTCATTCACGGAGCAGCCGGTGGGGTGGGCATTGCCGCCATCCAGATAGCCCGGCATTTGGGGGCGGAAATTTATGCGACGGCAGGTTCGCCGCAAAAACGCGATTTTCTGCGTCTGTTGGGGGTTCAGCACATCTATGACTCGCGCAGTCTGGATTTTGCCGACGCCATTCTGGCCGATACCCAAGGCGAAGGGGTGGATGTCCTGTTAAACAGCCTGTATGGCGAAGCCGTCCTCCGCAATCTCCAGATTCTCAAACCCTTCGGACGTTTTCTGGAGCTGGGAAAACGCGATTTTTACGAAAACAATGCCATTGGCCTGCGACCCTTCCGCAACAATCTCAGTTATTTCGGTATTGATGCCGATCAGCTCCTGAAAGGCCGGCCGCAACTCACTCAGACCCTCTTTACCGAAATCATGTCCCGTTTCGAGGCGGGAGAGTTCTTCCCGCTGCCCGCTACCCGTTTCCCGGCCGCCCGAGTCACCGATGCCTTCCGGCACATGCAGCAGGCCCGCCAGATCGGCAAGGTCGTGGTCGAGATGAACGCCCCCTATCTGCCCCATGCGCCCCGATCGGAAGCGGCTTTGCGCCTGCAACTCAATGGGCAAGCGGCCTATCTGATTACCGGGGGGCTGGGCGGGTTCGGTCTGGCAACGGCACAACGGCTGGCAGAACGTGGCGCCAAAAAACTGGTGCTGGTCAGTCGCAGTGGTCAGCCTGATCCTGCTGCTGCCCGCATCCTCAGTGACCTTCACCGTCAGGGATTGCAAATACACGCATGGTCCTGTGACGTCCGCGCAGCGCCTCAGGTACAGGCACTTATCCGGCGCATCACTGAAGAAGTCGGCCCCCTGCACGGCATTATCCACGCGGCTGCCGTGATCGAAGACGCCCTGGCCCGGAATCTCGACGCGGAGCTGATGGATAAAGTCATCCAACCCAAGGTCGCTGGTGCATGGAATCTGCATCAGGCCAGTCTCCATCAGCCCCTGGAGTTTTTTGTTCTGTATTCTTCCATGACCACCGTGCTCGGCAATCCGGGGCAGGCGCATTATGTGGCGGCCAACAGCTGGATGGAGGCTTTCGCGCAATGGCGGCGTCAACAGGGGCTGGCTGCACTGGCCATTCTCTGGGGAGCCATTGCCGATGTGGGGTATTTGACCAGACACGAAAAAACCCGCGACTTATTGCAGCAACGTCTGGGTGGAGCCGCATTGACTGCCAGTACCGCCCTGGATGTGCTGGAAAACATGATAGTCAGTGATGCCCATGGCTGGATGGTGGCAGATCTCGACTGGCGTGCCCTCCAGCGTTTTCTGCCAGTGGCCGCAAGCCCCCGTTTTGCGGCAGTCATGCCCTCCGGAAAGGCCGAGGCAACGTCCAGTGACGAAGACCTGCGCAGTCACTTGCAAAGCCTGCCCACGGCCGAAGCAGAACAATTGCTGGTGGAGACCGTCCGTCAGGAAGTCGCCCAGATTCTGCGTCTGTCTGCAGATAAAATCTCCCCTGATCAGAATCTCAGTCAACTCGGTCTCGACTCGCTCATGGGTGTTGAACTGGCCCTGGCTCTGGAAGAACGTCTTGGTGTCAAACTGCCGGCTTTTCTGCTGAGTGAGGGACCAACCCCCTTGCGTCTGGCGCGGCGTTTGGTGCAATCTTTGAGCAACGACGCAGAACAACAGGATGTTCCGGGTGCCGCAAGCATTACCCGTGAACAGCTGGAAGCCCAACACGGCGTTACCTGAGACCACAAAATGACCAAAGCTGATCGTAGTATCGCCGCCCAGTTCAAGGAAAAGCTCATCCAGAAAGGTCTGGAACAGCGCCTGCAAAAAATTCAGACTGCCCCTGCGCCTGGGGCCAAAATTGGCGGAGCGGAAATTCCCGAGGCTTTCACCCGCTTTGATCGCCAACCCGGTTATCAGCAAGTGCATCTCATGCAGGAAGGCGCGGAACGGTTTGGCGTCAAAAGCCCATTTTTTCATGTGCATCAGGGTACTGCGGGGGCGCATAGCGCCATCGAAGGACGCCGTGTCATTAATTTTGGCAGCTATAATTATCTCGGCCTTTCCGGACATCCCGAAGTGAATGCAGCCGCCCAGGCCGCCATTGCCCAATACGGCAGTTCGGTTTCTGCCAGCCGCATTGTGGCGGGTGAACGCCCTCTGCACCGGCAACTGGAACAAGCTCTGGCCGATTTTTACGGAGTAGATGATGCCCTGACTTTTGTGAGTGGTCACGCCACCAATGTCACCACCATCGGGCATTTACTCGGACCCCGGGATCTGATTCTCCACGATGAATATGCCCATAACAGCATTGTCCAGGGAGCCCTGCTGTCGGGCGCCCAACGCCTCAGTTTTCCGCATAATGATCTGAATGCACTCGAAACCCTGTTACGTCAGCAGCGGCGCAAAGCGGAGCGGGTCCTGATTGTGGTAGAGGGAATGTACAGCATGGACGGAGATTTCCCCGACCTGCCGCGCCTGATCGACCTGAAAAAAAAGCATCAGGCCTGGCTGATGGTGGATGAAGCCCATTCTTTCGGCGTCTTGGGTGCCACCGGCCGGGGGATTGCCGAGCATTTCAGTATCAATACCCACGATGTCGATATCTGGATGGGCACCCTCAGCAAAACCCTCGCCGCCTGTGGTGGGTATATTGCCGGAGAGCAGGCCCTGATCGACAACTTACGCTATCTGGCACCGGGATTCTTATATAGTGTCGGACTGGCCCCGCCCCTGGCCGCCGCCGCCCTGACGGCGCTGACTATCCTCCAAAAAGAGCCAGACAGGGTCAAAACCCTGCACGAACGTGGTCAATATTTTCTGGATGAAGCGAAAAGGCAGCAGATGGATACGGGGTTCAGCGCCGGTTATGCCATCACCCCCCTGATTGTTGGCAGCTCTCTGCAGGCCGTGCGCCTCTCTTCCCAATTGCTGGAGCAGGGCGTGCATGTGCAACCCATCCTCTATCCAGCGGTGCCGGAAAAACAGGCGCGCCTGCGTTTTTTCCTGAATGTCGAACATAGCACTGAAGAACTCCGGGATAGCCTGATTAGGCTGAAAGGCTTGTGTTAAATGGTGGTGATTCCCGCAGAGATATACGCCGTCGGTTTTTCGGCCTGGAAACAGGGGCCGCTGCGGGCCTTTCTGCCCGAATCGCGGCTACATTTTATCCGCCACCCCCGTCAAGCACCGGCGGGGACCACTCTGTTGCTCTGGGGAGCACAAACGGCGCCGGAGGGTCACCCCATTATTCGTGTAGAAGACGGGTTTTTACGCTCCATTGGCCTGGGTGCGGACCTGATTGCGCCCTTGTCTTATTGTTTTGATGGCAGCGGCCTCTATTACGACGCCAGCAAAGCTTCGGACCTTGAACAAATACTCGCCACCCATGATTTTGATGCGCCGCTTCTGGACCGCGCCCGAGCCCTGCGCGAGCAGATTGTGGCTTTGGGACTCACCAAGTACAACGTCGGGCAGGGGGGCTGGCAGCGGCCGGAAAGCCGTCAGCCCAGTATTCGGCCGTCTGAAACTAATCCCGCCAATCAGCGGCAAAGCAGGCAGCAACAATCTGACCCGCAGGCATTGCCCCAAAATAAGGCCGTTACCCGGGTCATCCTGGTCGTCGGACAGGTGGAAAGTGACGCCAGCATTGCCCTGGGCAGTGCCAGCACCCAGAGTAATCTGGCGCTGCTGCGCCAAGTGCGAGACATGCACCCGAACGATTACATGGTTTACAAGCCCCACCCGGACGTCAGTGCCGGGCTGCGCCGGGTAGGCGCCGGTGAAGAGCAGGCAACTACTTACTGCGACGAAGTAGTCCATGATGTCAGCATGCATCAGCTGCTGAGTCAGGTAGATCAGGTGCATGTCATGACCTCCGCAGCGGGTTTTGAAGCCCTGTTGCGCAACAAACCGGTGACCTGTCACGGCAGTCCATTTTACGCCGGATGGGGATTGACCAACGACCGGGAAACCATCCCCCGACGGCAACGCCGACTCAGCCTGGATGCCCTGGTCGCCGCAGCGCTCATCCTCTACCCCCGTTACATTCACCCTCAGGAATACCGCCTCTGCAGCCCCGAAGCCGCAGTCAATGCCTTACATGCCCAGCGCGGTGGTGCAAAAGACTATCACCTGCCGTTCTGGCGCAAAGCCTTTCGGCTGGTGCTGCGTCAGGTGGTGGGGGTGCGATGAAAAAATTTCTGTTTCTGCAAGGGGTCGCCAGCCCGTTTTTTGCCCTGCTCGCTGATCGACTGGTGCAGCGCGGCCATCAGGTGCTGAAAATCCAGTTTTGTGGCGGAGACATGGTCTACTGGTTTCCACGCAAAGCCCTGCATTTCCGCAAAAGTCTGGATATGCTGCCCGAATTTCTCCAGCAGACCTTCCAGCGCGAACAGATCACCGATGTGGTGCTTTTCGGCGATCAGCGTCCGGTCCATCAGTCCGTGCATACCCTCGCCAAAGCCCCGAATATTGCGGTCCACGTTTTTGAAGAAGGCTATTTGCGGCCATTCTGGCTGACCCTGGAACGGGGCGGTGTCAATGCCCATTCCCAACTCCCCAAAGATCCGGACTGGTATCGCCACATCATCGACCGGGTGCCCATACCTGATAATAGTCAGGCGTTTCTCGGCAAGTTCAAAATACGCGCCCTGCATGATGTTCTTTACCATAGTGGCGATATTCTGAACCCTGTTGCCTACCGGCATTACCGGCATCACGCCCCCATGCATCCCATTCGCGAATACCTCTGGTATGTGCGCCGCTACCCCAAAGTCCGGCACCGCCTGAAAAATGATTTGGCCCGCAATTATCAATTCGTTGAAAGGGGGCAGCCCTTTTTCCTGTTGCCCCTGCAGCTCTACAGTGACAGCCAGATCACCTGTCATTCGCAGTTTTTTGATACTTATGATTTTATTCGCCAGAGTCTGGAATCTTTTGCCCAATATGCCGACAAAAACCTGCATCTGGTCATCAAAAACCATCCCCTCGACCCCGGCATTCTCCCCTATGAAACCTTTGCCCAGGAAACCGCCCGGCAACTGGGGATTCTCGACCGGATTCATTATTATGATTACGGCAACCTCGAACTTTTCCTGCAGTATTGCCAAGGGGTAGTGACCATCAACAGTACGGTGGGCACCTGGGCGCTCAACTCCGGAAAACCGGTGATGACTCTGGCTGATCCGGTTTACAATGTGGCTGGTCTCACCAGTCAGCAGCGTCTTGCCGAGTTCTGGAACCAGCCCCATGCTCCCGATCCGGAGCTCTGGTCTGCATTCCGCCGGGTGCTGATATACGGCACCCAAATCAACGGCGGTTTTTATTGCAACACCGGTATGCAACTGGCGCTGGAAACCGCCGCCGCCAGGCTTGAACTACAACAGTCCCCCATAGAGGAACTTTTATGCCGCAACGATCTCCGCAAACCATCCTCCTTACCGGCGCGACCAGCGCCATTGGCGCCGCCCTGGTCGCCGCCTACGCCCGACCCGGCGTAATCCTGCACCTGCACGGGCGTAACCGCAGCAAGCTGGACGCCATTGCGCAGTCTGCCCAGACTCAGGGCGCAACGGTCACCCAGCGCAGTTTTGACGTGCGCGACAGTGCCACCCTGCGTGCCTGGGTAGCGGACTGCGAAAAAAACGGCCCGCTGGACCTGGTGATTTCCAACGCCGGCATGAACATCAACACCGGCCCCGACGAATCCGGCGAAGTCTGGGAAGAAGCCGAAGCGCTCATGGACGTGAACCTGCACGCCACCTGTGTCCTGGTGGATGCCGTACTCCCCGCCATGCGCGCCCGCCACGCCGGGCAAATCGCCCTGATGAGCTCCCTGGCCGGTTACTTCGGCCTGCCGGTCACTCCCAGCTATTGCGCCTCCAAAGCGGCCATCAAAGCCTACGGTGAAGCTTTGCGCGGCTGGCTCAAAAAAGAAGGTATTGGCATCAGTGTCATCATGCCCGGCTATGTGGACTCGGTCATGTGCCAGGAAATGCCCGGTCCCAAGCCTTTCCTCATGCAGCCCCCGCGCGCGGCGGCACTCATCCGCCAAGGGTTGGCCCGCAACAAGGCGCGCATCAGCTTTCCCTTTCCCCTAAATTTCGGCACCTGGTGGCTGGCGGTGCTTCCCGCCGCCATTTCGGTCTGGATTGTCGGCCTGATGGGCTATAACGGTCACCATGACTGAACTGCTCTGGCCCTGGTGTCTGTCAATCGGCTGGCTGCTGTCCTTTGCGGCGGAGTCCCTCGTGCATCCCCGCCCCAAGCTGCCGGGCCGCCCCTTATGGACTTATCTGCTCCATAGCGGTCTGTGGCTGCTGATCTTCACCGTCTTTCTGCTGATCGTTCAGCGCCCGATATTTGCCATGCTGGCGGGGCTCGGCATCTGGCTGGCGGTGGTGCTGGTGGGTAACGCCAAAGAAGCCAGCCTGCGTGAACCTTTTGTATTCATGGACTTTGAATACTTCACCGATGCCATCAAACATCCCCGTCTGTATTTACCCTTTCTCGGTTTGTGGCGGGCCATCGCCCTGGGGATCATTGCCGTAGCGGTCATTGGCGCGGCACTCTGGGCGGAAACGCCACTGACTGCACACATGCCCTGGCTGGTTTTTCTCAAATATGGGGCCTTGTCATTATTCGCTGCAGCCTGCCTGCTCTGGGTGGGCGACCGCTGGTCTGACGCACCCAGCCTGCAGCCGGACAAAGATATTCGCGACATGGGTTTTGCTCCCAGTCTCTGGATATATGGTTGGGCAGAACGGGCCCCTGTTCAGGTGCCTGCTGCCCGACCTTTTGGTCCCCGGTCAGAACCGCCGCATATTCCGGTTCCAAACCCGAACATACCGGAACTCCCCAGTCATACAGAGTCACCCGGTCATCTGGTCATCGTCCAGAGCGAATCGTTTTTTGATGTGCGCCGCCTCTGGCCACATATTGCCCCGGAAGTGTTCAGGGATTTTGACGCGGCTCATCGTCAATGTGTGCAAAGCGGGCAGATTCGTGTACCGCCCTGGGGTGCCAATACCATCCGAACCGAATTCAGTCTGCTCACCGGCTGGTCGCCTGCTGCGCTCGGTATTCATCAGTTTCAGCCTTACCGCTTTCTGGCGCGTCGGTCCCTGCCCAGCATCGCCTGGCGACTCAAGGCTCAGGGCTACCGGACCATTTGCATCCACCCTTATCCCTCCAGCTTTTACGCCCGTAATACCATTTACCCGCTGCTCGGCTTTGATGATTTTCTGGATGTCGCGGAATTTACGCCGGAAGACCGCAGTGGCCCCTATACCGGCGACCGGGCAGTTGCCGACAAGACCCTGCAAATACTTCAGGGGGCCACCCAGCCGACCTTCATCTTCATTATTACCATGGAAAACCACGGCCCTCTGCATCTGGAATCGGTCAGCGCCGCCGAAAAGAAAACCCTGCTCTTGCAGGAGCCTCCCGTCAGCGCAGATGACCTGGCCATTTACCTGCGCCACGTCCGCAATGCCGGGGCCATGCTGCAGCGGTTTATGAGTGAACTGCCCAGGCTGCCCCTGCCCAGTGTGCTGGGATTTTATGGTGATCATGTTCCCATCATGGAAAAACTCTATGAGGCCCGTCATTTTGCAGATGGCCGCACCGACTACTGGCTCTGGTCCTCCCGCCACCCGGCCCCCGGCAGCCCGCAGCACCCGGAAATTGCTGTCGCAGAACTGGGCGTCCGCGCGCTGGATTTAATGGAAATTTAGACAGATACGTTACAAAAGGCGCGTCGATTGCCCTTGAGTCTTGAGCAGCGCCACCGCCTTTTTGTCGAAGGAAATGAAAACTTCCCCGCCAAGCCAGTTGCCTTCGTATGCAATCACGCCATCGGCAAAGTCTCCGCCCGCGTCGAGCATCTGCAGGCCTGCCTCTACAGCGGGTCGATTTACTTCTACTTTCGCATCGGCAATTAGTGCCCGGATCGCTCGGGCTGCGTCGGCTTGCTGGAAGCCATAGATCCGAATCAGCACCCAAACCAGTTCGCACAGGCAGGGTAACGCCACCGCGATCAACTCGGCTTCGATCAATAACTTGGCAGCAACGTCCGCTTGTGCGAGGTCATCGCGCACAACAGCCCGCACCAGGACATTGGTATCTACGGAGACTTTCATTTTATGCTGGCCCATCCCCGGGCTGCCGCCTCATTGATTTCTTCGAGGGTGGCGACCTTCTGCGCTCTGCCAGCGAGTAAACCGACAAAGTCGGATATCTTCCCATCGGACCGCGCAGCCTTGATTACGCCCCGACCATCCGGTAGTAAGTCCAGCTCAATTTTATCGCCTGGTCTGATACCAAGGTGTTGCAGTACATCTTTTCGAAATGTCACCTGTCCACGCGCAGTAACCGTCAATGTACTCATGGTCTTGTGCCTCGTAATCACATTAGGTTGATGGTCTGTACTATAATGCGTAAATACATTACTTGCCATCTCCGTAAAGCGATAAACGATTAACCGAAATGGAGAGCATTTCCGGTGCCGCTTTGGGGTTGGTTTAATGCAGTACGTCTACCGCGAGCCCATGGGCGGCTTTCTGCAAGCGCATGTCTGCTGTCCACAACGCCTCACAGCGGTGCGTAAGCGCCACAGCCAGATGTAACGCATCCGGGGTTTTCAGGCCAAAACGGGCACATAGCATTGCACCTTGCGTGAACACCTCATCAGACATATCCAGCAAGGTGAACCGCGACATTCCATCCTCATAGTAACGTTGTAGTGCAACATTACCATCGCGCATGGGTGCGACCAGGCACTCAAATTTCACCAAGGATGAAATGGCATAACTCGAAGCAGGTTTCTGCTTCAACGCAGATTTGACGCGAGCACCCCAAACCGGATGATCCTCGAAAGCATAGACCAATAAACGGGTGTCCAGATAAATTAATCCCATCCCCGTCGCTCCTGGGCCAGTGCGTCATCTATTTCCTGTCCGGAGCGTCGAAGAACTTGCGGGAGCGGGTGTTTGTCCAGCCAGGCAAGTATGTCAAGCTGATCTGTATCGGATGCAGGACTGACCGGTACCAACTTCACGGCCGGTATTCCCCGATTAGCAATGATGACTTCCTCACCTTGCCGGGCAAGACGCACCAGTTGGGATAAACGATTTTTGGACTCCAGTATATTGATTTGCATTTCTAAATTCTCGCAGTATTCGCACCAAGGCAACCTAGCCAGAATATGTGTCTTTCTGGCTAGATAGTCAAGTAGTTGGTCCTCCCGCCACCCGGCCCCCGGCAGCCCGCAGCACCCGGAAATTGTTGTGGCAGAACTGGGCGTCCGCGCGCTGGATTTACTGATTAGATCGGACTAAACTGGACTCAGTTAAGCAATCATTGGAGATAACCTATGCCTGTCATCAATATGCATGAAGCCAAGACCCAGCTTTCCCGCTACGTAGATCAGGCAGCATCGGGTGAGGAAATTATCATTGCCAGGGCGGGTAAACCGGTCGCGCGTCTGGTTTCTCTGCAGGAGTCAAAAAATTTGCGTGTTCTAGGGCAGGGTAAAGGGCGTTTTACTATGCCCGAAAATCTGGACCACCCCTTTCAAGCAGAGCTAGAAGCCATGTTTTACGGGCATGAAACCTAACCTATGACGCAAAGATGGCTTCTGGACACCAACGTATTGCTCGCGGTACTCATTGCCCCAGAGCGGCTGCCTGAGTACGTGTGTAGCATCATAGCCAATCCGCAGAATAGGGTCTGTTTCAGTGCCGCCAGTCTCTGGGAGATCGCCATTAAAGCCTCACTGAAGCGAGAGCATTTTGATTTTCGACCCGAAGATATCCACCTGCTCGCACTACAAACGGCTCTGACTGAGCTCCCCGTTCAGGCCGAACATACCTATGCTGTTGCCAGCTTGCCATGGGTGCATAAAGATCCTTTTGACCGGCTGTTGGTTGCGCAGGCAATGACCCTGCCTGCGCGCTTATTGAGTACCGATCAAAAGCTGAAACAATACACTCCGTTGGTGGAATATATAACATGGAGAAACTGAAAGATGTCCCCAGCGCACGGCATTCATAAAACCCTCAAAAGATATTTGTGTACATAATAGCTCCCCATAAACTTGCACTATCGGTCCAGCTTGAGGCATTATGACTGAAAACAATACCAGAAAGCAGTAAAGCAGGGGTAACCCTCAGTTTTTGAATGATTAACCGCAAAAGAGGGATTTCTTAAAATGGCATTAGTACCCGTCATTCTCTCCGGAGGCACCGGCTCGCGTTTATGGCCTTTGTCCCGCAAGGCTTTCCCCAAACCCTTCGTGGCCCTGCCCGACGGCGAAAGCCTCATCCAGAAAACCCTGCGTCGGGTCATCGACATCAAAGAAGATGCACCGTTGCTGACGGTCACCAATCGCGATTACTACTTCCTGACCCGTGACACCTTTGCCGAGTATTCCCGAAATCAAGGTCAATCGGTACGCAATGTGCACTACCTGCTCGAACCCACCGGGCGCAACACCACCCCGGCCATGGCCGCCGCCGCCCTCTGGGCGCAGGAAGTCGCCGGACCGGAGAGCATCCTGCTGGTGCTGCCCTCAGACCACCTCATTCATGACCAGAAAGCCTTTGCCGAAGCCGTACACAAAGCGCAGCAGATGGCCGAACAAGGCTATCTGGTGACCTTTGGTGTCACCCCGACGGGTCCCGAAACCGGTTATGGCTACATTCAGAAGGGCAGTGCCCTGGACAGCGGCTATCAGGTCGCCCGATTTGTCGAAAAACCCAATCAGAGCAAAGCCCAGGATTACCTCGACAGCGGCGACTACCTCTGGAACTCCGGCATGTTCTGCATGCGCGCCGATAGTCTGCTCAAAGCCCTGCAAACCGACGCCCCGGAAGTGCTGGAAGCCGTGCAGGCGGCCATCGCCTCCGCCACCCGCAACGGCGACACCTGGGAACTGGGTCAGGAATTTGCCCTGGCCCCAGACATTTCCATTGACTACGCCGTCATGGAAAAAGCCCCCAACGTCGCCGTGGTGCAGGCAGATTTTGACTGGAACGACCTGGGTGCCTGGAGTGGCTATGGTTCTTTGATGGCCAAAGATGCCCAAGGGAATCAGGTACACGCCCCGGACTGTGTGCTGGTGGACAGCCAGAATTGCGTCGTCCAGAGCCCTGAGCGCCTCACGGCCATTCTCGGTTTGCAGGATATTCTGATTGTAGACACCCCCGACGCCCTGCTGGTGGCAGATCGCCGCCGGGATCAGGAAGTCAAAACCATCGTCGAAAAGCTCAAGGCCCGCAAACACAGCACCGTCGATCTCCACGCCACCGTTCATCGTCCCTGGGGGACTTACACCACGCTGGAAGAAGGCGATCATTTCAAAATCAAGCGGATTGTCGTCAAAAAAGGCGAGAAGCTCTCCCTGCAAATGCATCACCACCGCAGTGAACACTGGATTGTGGTATCCGGCACAGCCCGTATTGTCAACGGTCAAGAAGAAAAACTCATCATGACCAACCAGTCCACCTACATTCCGGCGGGCTGTCATCATCGTCTGGAAAACCCCGGCATGATGGATCTGGTACTTATCGAAGTGCAAAGCGGCGCTTATCTGGGTGAAGATGACATCGTCCGCTTTGATGACATCTACGGACGTGCTGAAGCTGCAGCAACCACTGCCTAAAACCAAAACCAACAGGAAACGACTGCGTGCTCAAGGCCCTCTGGACCCGAATCAAAAATCTGAACAAGCTCTTTATCTGGATCGTGCTGGTCCCTACGGGGTTATCCATCCTGTATTTTGGATTGATTGCATCTCCCATATACATTAGTGAAGCACGTTTTGTGGTGTACAGCCCCAACCAGCGGGTGAGTACCAGTGGACTGGCTTCCCTGCTCAGTAATCTGGGTGGCAGCAATTCCACCAGTGCGGCACAGACCATCAGCTCTTACATTTCGTCCTGGGACGGCATGATGGCAACCAACAAGCTGTATCCGCTGAAACATATTTATGGCAACGACCATATTGATATATTCAACCGCTTCGGGGGAATTTTTCATCCTTATTCCTCTTATGTGCGCTTATGGCGTTACTACCAGAATATGGTGGCCGATAGGCTGGACAGTACCAACGGTATCAGCGAACTGAAAGTACGCGCCTTTACCGCCCACGATGCCCAGAAGATCAACGACTTCTTGCTGGCGAAAAGTCAGGATATTGTCAATCAACTCAATGAAACGGCTCGCCATCGCGCTGTCTTTTATGCCAAGCAGGATGTTGAACAAGCCAAACATACCTTGCGGGACGCTACGTTAGCCCTGGCTGATTACCGCAACAGCCATGCCGTATTTAGCCCCACCGCGCAGAGTAGTTTGCAGTTGGGCATGGTAAGCCATCTTCAAGATCAGTTGATTGCACTACAAACCGAATTGAACACCATTGAGATCCACGCACCGGATAATCCCCAGATTCCCGTCCTGCAAAGTAACATACGATCCCTGAAGGGTCAGATTGCCAAGGAAAAAGCCACGGTAACGGGCGATCGGGAGTCTCTGGCCAGTAAAGACAAGGAATATGAACGGCTCACCGTGAATCAGGTTCTCGCCCAAAAACTGCTGGAAGCTGCCGTAACTTCATTAGAGCAGGCGCGGGCAACCGCACAAAAACAGGAACTGTATCTGGAAACCATCAGTCGGCCTAACCTGCCCGATGCGCCCCAGGAACCCAAACGCTTTGAGGATATTCTGGCGGTGTTAATTGTGTCTCTCATGATATGGGGTGTGTTGAGCATTCTCTACGCAGGCGTGAAGGAACACCATGAGCGCTAGTGCCACAAAGGAGACCTTCTGGTATCAATTGCGGTTGCAACTGCGAGTGATATGGGCGCTGATGTTGCGGGAAACCGTGACCCGATTTGGGAGGGAAGGGCTTGGGATGCTGTGGATGATCGCCGAGCCAGCCCTTTTTGTAATTGGGGTGATGATTATTTTTTCGTTTATTGAGGCAGGATATCCCTATGGAATTAGTCCAGCAGAATGGCTAGCTGTGAGTTATCCCACTTTGCTGTTTTGGAGAAATGGAACAGGACGAGTAACCAAGGCAATTGAGATAAATCGTGCTCTTTTACACCACCAGCCTATTCGGCCAATGGATATTATGTATTCGCGTATTCTTTTAGAGTTTTGCAGTGCCATGGGTGTTTTCTTGTTTTTGTTTCCAATTTTTGTTGTGATTGGAATTTGTCATTTTCCAAGTAATATTCTGACAATGGCATTGGGGTATATGCTTATCATATGGTTTTCTTTTGGATTTGTACTGATTATGGCGGGTTTGGCAGAATTGAGTGAGACTATAGAAAAAACATCACACATTATTCTTTACCTAATGCTCCCATTCAGCGGGGTATTTATACCAACTTTTTTGGTACCAGAGCCTTATAGGAATTATTTATTATATTTTCCATTAATTGATGCAGTTGATTATTTTCATCATGGTTATTTTGGCAGTGGTGTGCCTAGTTATTATCATATTCCTTATACTTTTTTTGCTCTGATTGCCATGACTTTATTTGGTTTGGCTATTTCAGGTGTGGCTATTAAGCGGGTTAAGGCGTCGTAAAAATGATTGTAAATGCTCATCTCCAACAGTCTGAGCTGCAATCCAGAGAATTTGAACTAAGGCAACATCGCGTATACGCGCAAGATATAGCAAATTCTCATCGTCGTACTTCGGTCAACATGGTTGTAGCGCTTATTCATGCTTTTGCAGTACCCATTGACATAGCTACCACAGCCTGCCTCCATTGGACGCAACTCCGAACCAACATGCAGCAAACTGCGCACCGTTCGCGACATCTTAACCGAACTCATCGCCATCCTCGTTCGGTTGTGAAACACCCGTCGCTACATAACCGACTGGCAACCCAAGACAATTCTATTATGCTTTACTCATCATCGTGAGAATCACCATGACCATCCAACATATTAACGAACTATTCGCCCTCGATGGCCGATTATTTGTCACAGAAGCCTATCGCATTTTACTCAAGAGAGAACCTGATGAAGGTGGCATTAACTACTACCTAGGAAGATTGGCACGGGGGTATAGCAAGGCCGCCGTCATCGCGCAGCTAGCAAAATCCACGGAATGCAGGCCAGTGGATGAAATTGATGGTCTGAAGGAATTGATTGCAAATGAAGGACGTGCGCAGCATTGGTTTTGGGGGTTGTTCGGGCAACGACTGCGATTAGAACGAAATTTACAAATTGGTATAAACAGACTTGAAACCCTCGACGCCGGGATATTATACATTGGGCATCGTCTTGAAACCATGGAAAATGTTTTTCTGTGTCAAACGCAAGAAATGGATAGTCTTGTACAGCAAGCTCAACAAATGATAGGGTTTCTAAGTCGTTCTCAGGAAGTTGCAAATTCCCAATCTCTGAAAATTAAACATTCTAATGAGAATGATGTATTCTTGGGGCGTTCAAATCTACGGTATGTTTTTAACTTGACAACTAGTCATCATTGGCGGGCTCATCCGGTTGGAATCATCCGTGTCGAAAGAGAGTTAGCCAAGTACCTATTAAGATATAAGAACGTAATATACGTGATATGGGATGGTGAGTTCGGTGTTCTCCGGAAATTAGATGATTGGCAAGTTGTAAATATACTTTCTGAGCAATGGTGCGACAGTAATAACAAACTCCTTTCGCGGTATCATCATGCCTCTTTATCTTCTCTAGATGTTTCAGCAGTTGATACGTTTGTGTCAGTTGGTCTGGATTGGGACCTATCACCTGTTCACGAGATCGCTAAACATTTAAACAAATACGGCACGAAAATGGTTTTCGGCTGTCATGACACAGTACCAATCATTTTTCCTGAGTTCACGGTTCGAAGTGGTATGGATCAGCTATTCCGAAGACATTTTGTTGATATGGCTCATACAGCCTCCTTCGTGTGGACTAACTCTGAGATTTCAAGCCGAGATTTAATTAATTTCTGGATTGATGCAGAAATTGAAACATACTTTCCAAAAATTAAAGCTATACCGCTTGGAGCGGCGGATAAACCTAGCGAACTCCCGCAGTTGTCTGAAGTTGATGTTAACATTTTACAGCATACGCTTTCCTTTGGTGACTACGTGTTGTACGTAAGTTCATTGGAACCAAGAAAGAATCACAGGCTACTCGTCAATATATGGAGAGAATTGTATCGCACTCGCGGACTCGATTGCCCGAGACTTATTTTTGTCGGAATGCGTGGGTGGGGAATTGATGATTTGCTGAACCAGATAGGACGTATGGCTGCATTCAAGTGCGATAAAATTACTTGGCTGGAAAATGTTAGCGATTCATTGCTCTCGCATCTATATGCACACAGCATGTTCACGGTATTCCCTAGCATGTATGAGGGGTGGGGACTTGCTGTGACGGAGGCATTATCTTACGGCAAAATATGTGTAGTTGCAGACAACAGCGCACTTCCAAAAGCGTCGCAGGGGCTGATGCCAAAATATCAACCGCACGATTATTTTGGCTGGTTAAGCGAGATTTCCCGCCTAATAGATGACAACCAGTATCGTTCTGGTCTCGAACAGAAGATTTCGGAAAACTATGTGGCCAGAAATTGGGAGGATTTTTCTCGTGAATTTTGCGAACAAATCCTGAGTGACATTTGAGCCCTTCCTTTTTATCGGGGTAATTAATGAATAACCAACGCATTATTGTCAACATAACAGCCAGCGCAAACTGGCGGCATCGACCAGTCGGAATCATCCGGGTTGAACGTGAACTTATTAAACAAATAAGTAGGTTGCATCCAACGCAAATTGAACCAGTGCTGCTCGACACGAATACTGGTGAATGGAAATTGACCGGTGCAAAGCTGTTTGATGAGATATGCGCAGACGACTGGGTCCATTCTGTAAAACCAGACGAAATACCTATGTCACTGCAAAAAAAACTTGTGCCGTTCAAGCCTCAAGTCACCGATAGATTTGTTTCCGTCGGCAGTGACTGGTCTTTTGAGATACCCAACAAGGTCGAGAAGCTATATGGACAGAACAATGTGCTAATCTCTGCATTATACGATTTAATCCCACTTATTTTGCCAGAATATACGCCGGGAGTTGAATTTTATGAACAATTTCAACGTCATTACCGTAAGGTTGCTCGGATAGCTCAATCAGTTTTTTCGATCTCAGAGCACTCCAAAAAGGATTTGCTTAATTTCTGGGAACAGGAAAATCTAAATGGGCCATTGCCAAGAGTAGAGGTAATACCGCTCGCCGGACTAGCGCGCAAAAAAACATTGCCAGAGCTTAATGCCGAAGAGAGCGCGCAAATTGCGAATATTCGTAAAGATGGTGATTATGTGATTTATGTCAGCACATTAGAACCGCGAAAGAATCATCAGCTTATGCTAGACATTTGGCGTGAGCTGCATCTTGAGCGTGGCCGGAATTGCCCTCGCCTCATATTCGTTGGTATGCGTGGATGGGGTGTTGACAATATGCTCCATCAGATGGATCAAATGAACGCAACACGAGACGGCCGTATTCTCTGGCTTCAGGGCGTAAAAGATGATTTGTTAATGCACCTTTATGCCCATGCTTTATTTGCAGTTATGCCAAGCCATTATGAAGGTTGGGGTTTAGCTGCAACGGAAGCTGCGAGCTTCGGTAAGATATGTGTCACAGCCAACAATAGCGCTATTGTTGAAGCAACGGGTGGACTTTCACCTAGTCATCATCCGCTTGATTACCCGGCATGGAATTTAGAATTGCGCCGTTTGATCGACAACTCTGAGCACCGAAAAAGTCTTGAACTCAAGATTACAGAAGGATTTATCCAACGTACTTGGGATGATTTCGGCAGTGATTTTTCCAAAACACTACTTTCTTAAAATATTAGGATGAATATGCGAGTTCTTCAGGTTACGCCCTATCCTACGGTTGACCCACGCCATGGTGGTCAGATACGTGCCTCACAGATTGCCACTGAACTTAGAGCGGCTGGTCATGAAGTCAAGTCCTTCGCCATATATGTTGAGGAGGATTATCCGAATGCTGGAGAAGATGATATTCCATTTAATCCAGACTCAAAATACTGGAATCCTGAGTTGCCATGGTTATCTGACTACTTTAGCGGCTTGTTTGCTGTAAACGATGAAACTACACTTTTTCGTCTGCAATCATTGGTAAACTCTTTTCGTCCACATTGTGTAATTGTAGAACATCCGTGGCTATTCCAAGCAATTCATCTTGTAGCGCAATCGGATACGATATTGATTTATTCTTCTCAAAATATTGAATGGCGTTTGAAGAGTAAATTGCTTGAGCGATTGGGACACCCAGAACGTGCTGAGTTGGTGTCGGCAATTCGCAAAATAGAGGATTTCGCAGCACTCTCGGCGCATCTAGTCATAGCATGTACAGATGCAGACCTTCAATATTACCGTGATATATCAGGGAAGAAAACTTTTCAAGGTGTTGTCGCTGGTAATGGGGTTGAGCCATTTACCTGTACAGAACAGAGGGTTGCTGATTGGTACAGTTTTTTTAATCGACCAATGCCAGTATTTGTCAGTAGTGCACACGTACCAAACGCACAAGGTTTTTGGGATATGATGGCCCCTGGACTAACATTTTTACGGCCAGAGGAGGAAATTCTTGTTGTTGGAGGTGTTAGTTCAATTATTTTAAATTCTACCGGATTCAAGAATTATTCGGAAGTCAATCTTAGTAGATTGAACTTGGCTGGAACACGTGAAAAAACCGAGCTACAGGCCCTTGTAAAAGCAAGTCACGTAGTACTGCTGCCAATTACTGATGGAGAGGGCTCTAATTTGAAGACTGCGGAGGCATTGGAATCTGGTTTGCCGATTGTTGCCACTAGCAAGGCTTTTCGTGGTTTCGAGTCTGCTATTTCATTGAAGCACGTGCAGATAGCTGACAATCCGAAAGATTTTCGTATGGCTATACGTCGATCACTTAATCAGCCTAGACTTGCGGATTTGACGCCAGTTGGTATGCGTGAGAAGTTTTACTGGAAAAATCAGTTAAGTGGGTTAGTTAATGCTGTAAATCAATACTCATTTATTTATTCCGGTTGAAAAGTTGCTTTTAGGTTACAATTTTGTTAAGTTTTTTTTACCCGATGCGAAATCTCCAAATGAGACAGATAACAGGCTTCTTGCTATAGCATTTCAATCTCTCGTAATTAAGGAAAGAAATTCTGAGGATTCTATATGAACATAGACATTGAAAATCCAAATAATCAGCGTATTTTAAATGCATTAGGCTTAAGTGAGCTAGATGAATGGAATGATGATAAACGTTTTGATGCCTCGTTCGTCGATAGCCTACAGTCTTTATTTTCTGGACTTATGGATCAAGTTGCAACAACCCAAGATGCGGTAATGCTATTTTTCTTGTTTTTGGGTAGATTTGATGGAGATGAGCGTGCGGGTAGGAAATATAGTGATATAATAACAGAGCTCTCTAGAAGTGAAGAATATAATGGCCGCAGGCTGTCCTATCAAATTTTTAAAGGTGATCCTTTTACGATTAAACTTGAGGACGGTGAATTAATCATAAAATGTAATGATGATGTTTCATATGGTCAGGCAACTTATTCCTGTTATATTGAGTATGCGTATGGTACTCTCTGTATTGTCCTGCCTATAAATTACGATAAATCTGTTTTTGTAAGCAGAGTGATTCCATATTTACCAATTTTCGCTGAGTCCTTAAAAATTTTAAAAGGAACAAATATGAAATTAAAAGGAATAGATTTCTTTTATGGTGATCAACCTGCAAGAGATCCTGGCCTTGCATTTTGTTCAAACAAAACAGATGATTATTTGCTCCCTGATTTTGACACGTTATCATTTTTTAAAAATCCACCTGATAATAAACTGCTTAATTGGGGTGATCGAATTTCTTCTGCCTATTTTCGTGGGACTGACACGGGGGCTTCACATTTTAAGAAAATAGAAAATTCGCAAAGAATCCTGCTTTGTTCTTTGGGGTTATCAAATCCAGATTTTGTCGATGCAAAAATAACCAATTGTGAAAATAAAAATAATATCGAATTTTATAAAAAGAAAGGATTGTGGGGTGAGCGTGAACCTCTGGCAAATATTGGATTATATAAATACAATGTCGATGTTGATGGAAACACGAATTCTTGGGCTGGTTCTGTGAATAAGCTGTATGGCGGTTTTGGTGGTGTTACCGTGAAAGTCAAATCGCCAGAAGGCTATCGCCAGTGGTTCTATAACCGGTTGCAGCCATGGGTTAATTATGTCCCAATTAATGTCGACTTGTCTGACCTTATTGATAAAATTATTTTTCTTCAAAAAAATGATGGCATTGCTTTCGGTATTCATAAGAATGCAGCAAATATTTTTAGTGGCGTAGATTATGACTATTTAAAAAACCTCTCTGCCCATATTATTGTTTCAGCTTTACTGAGGCTGAGATAGGCCATGGAATCTTCCAAGTACAGACGAGAGTATGAATTTATGAAAATTGCAGTTGTAGGTACAGGATATGTTGGCCTCTCCAACGCTCTGCTTTTAGCCCAGCACAACGAAGTTATCGCTTTTGATATTGATTCTCACAAGATTTTGCTGCTAAACAATGGTAAATCGCCTATCGTTGATGCTGAGATCGATGCATTCCTTCAGAGGGATGATCTGCGATTCAGTGCAACGCTTGACAAAGAGAAAGCTTACGCAGAGGCAGATTATATTATTATATCTACCCCTACCGATTACAATGCAGAAACTAATTACTTTGATACTCGATCTGTCGAGTCCGTTATCCACGATGTCATGACCATCAATCCGAATGCGGTAATGGTCATTAAGTCCACTGTGCCTGTCGGATATACCGCTCGTATAAAGCAAGAACTGGGCATTGAGAATATCATCTTTTCCCCCGAATTCCTGCGCGAGGGTAAGGCGCTGTACGACAATCTCTACCCCTCGCGCATTATCGTTGGCGAAAAATCAGATAGAGCTGAACGGTTTGCTCAACTCCTTTTGCAGGGCGCGCGAAAGAAAGATGTCCCTGTCCTTATGACCCATTCCACTGAGGCAGAGGCGATAAAGCTGTTCTCCAACACCTACCTCGCCATGCGTGTGGCCTACTTTAACGAACTGGACACTTATGCAGAAACTCACGGTCTTGATGCTCGACAGGTTATCGAAGGTGTTGGCCTTGATCCGCGCATCGGATCACACTACAGCAATCCGTCATTCGGTTATGGAGGATACTGTCTGCCCAAGGATACAAAACAACTTCTGGCCAACTATCATGATGTGCCGCAAAATCTAATTCATGCCATTGTCGAGGCTAATACCACTCGCAAAGATTTCATTGCGAACTCAATCATCAACCGCCTATCAGCTCTCCCCTCCTGTTTGAGAAAAAACAGAAATGAGGATGAAGACACTCCAATCGTTGGCGTCTACCGTCTCATTATGAAAGAAGGCTCGGATAACTTCCGTTCTTCATCCATTCAAGGCATTATGAAGCGTATCAAGGCCAAGGGTATTACCGTAGTGCTCTATGAACCGGCTCTGGAGGAGGATACTTTCTTCCATTCAAAGGTTATTCGTGACATTAATGAGTTCAAGCTTATGTCGGACCTCATCATTTCCAATCGATTGTCAGATGACATTCGGGATGTGACTGATAAAGTATATACTCGTGATTTATTTTGCAGCGATTGAACTGCTATTAAACAATAGTCATAAACCAACATTGACTGAATTTTTGAATTATTAAGGAGCTTATTATGCGTATATCTAACAGAAAAAGAGTTATGGTCACGGGTGGCGCTGGATTCCTCGGTTCACATCTTTGTGACCGTCTACTCAGAGAAGGATGTGATGTGTTATGTGTTGATAATTTTTACAGCGGTACGAAAGATAATGTGGTTCCTCGTCATTTCAAGTGGGTAGCCTGAGATCCAGCTTGCCCAGGATCAGGTAGGCCATGTTGATAAAGTTCTTGTGCGTGCGGTAACCCCGAGCCTTGGCCTGTCTCTTATACACA